>DATICR010000373.1:0-2800 GCA_035456745.1 Ignavibacteriaceae bacterium | reverse complement strand
TCCTTTATTCATGAGTGCGACCCTGTTACAGCGTTCAGCTTCATCCAGATAAGGAGTCGACATAAATATTGTTATCCCTTCCTTAATCAGGTTCGATAAAATCTTCCAAAAATCCCTGCGGGAGACAGGATCAACGCCTGTAGTAGGTTCATCCAGAAAAATTATTTTGGGTTTATGTATCAGACTGCAGGCAAGTGCAAGTTTTTGTTTCATCCCTCCCGATAAATTATCAACAAGCCTGTTTCTGAAAGGAATCAATCTGGTAAACTCCAGCAGCTCATTTCTTCTAACTTCAAAATTTTTGACACCATGAATATCCGCGAAGAATTCAATATTTTCATCTACAGTCAGATCTCCGTATAAACTGAATTTTTGAGATAAATAACCAATGTTCTTTTGAACTTTTCTTTTATTTATTCTTAAATCGTCATCAAAGATTTTTACTTCACCCAAGTCCTGTGACAACAGGCCGCAAAGTATTCTGATAGTAGTGGTTTTACCTGCTCCATCAGGACCTACCAATCCAAACATCTCCCCCCTAAATACTTCAAAGGAAATACCTTTTACGGCTTCAATTTTGCCATAAGATTTTTTAAGATTATGTATTACGATAGAATTTTCCATTACTTCAGGCAAATTTTCAATCTATAATTTTTTAATTAAATATGAACCACAGCATCAGCAGGCATTCCCGGTTTAAGTTCATAATCAGGATTATCAACTCTAATTTTTACTGCAAAAACAAGTTTAGTACGTTCATCTTTTGTCTGAATATTCTTGGGAGTGAATTCAGCTTCAGGAGAAATATAAATTACTTTTCCCTTATACATTTTATTAGGGTAGGCATCAACGGTTATATCAGCAGTTTTTCCGAGTTTAACTCTTCCAAGCTCTTCCTCTGAGACATAAATTTTAAGATCAACAGTCCTCAAATCAGCAACCTTAAAAAGAGATGACATTTGCGTAACTGTTTCACCTCTTTCAAAATACTTATCAACAATAAATCCATTGATTGGAGACTGTACATAAGAATCATCTATACTTTTTCTTAAAAGATTAGCCGCAGCGATCTGTTTGTTTAAATTAGCTTCAGCCTGCTGAATTTCTTCAGGCCGGACCAAATTTTTAAGTTTGGCAAGATTATCTTCGGCTGATTTCAGCTGTGCATCTGTCAATTCATATTTAGCGGAAGCATTATCATACTGATATTGAGATATTGATTTAGATTCATATAATTTCTCCATCCGTTCCTTATCTTTTTTTGCAAGGTCAAAATTTATCTGTGCCTGATTTAATGCCTCTGCAGCCTGTGAAATATCTTCCGCTCTTGCTCCTTTTTTTAACAATGATAATTGAGCTCTTGCAGATTCCACTCCAGCCTCTGCCTGATCAAGCTGAAACTGAAGAGTTTTATGATCAATTATCATTACGGTATCGCCCTCCCTCACAAGCTGTCCTTCATCAAAAAGTATTTTTTCTATTTCACCGTTTACTTTTGAACTAACAGTAACATTTATGGATTCGATATTGCCGGAAGCCTCAATAGCATCAGGATTATTATTATTACCACAGCCGGCAGCAAGCAAGCAAGCGGAAAAAATCAGAAATATCATTTTCATGTGTTAACTCCGGGTTGAAGTTTATTAAAAATTTCTTTTCCCTTTTCGGTCAGAATTGCATTCATTAAAAGTTTTATTGTCGGATTTAATATGGTTACCGGATCAAACTTATGTTCCACAATGAAATCCGGATTTATTATTCCCCTGATAGATGAAATGAAAAACATTACAATAATTTCTGTGGGATATGTGACGATGAAACCTTCATTCTTGCCCTGTTCAATCAGTACAGATATATTTGCAATCATCATCTGAGTCCTGAACTTATCAATTTTTTTCCAGAGGTATCTGTAATGCTGCTGTATATCAAGGATCCATTTATTATTTATATTGACCAGAAGCCTGCCCAAATATTGAAACATGTTAAATAATTTTGTGACTGCATCATCATTACGGGAGATGATTTTATGAATATTATTTTTATTTTTTTCAAGAAAATTTAAAACTACTTCCTTAACAAGCCTATCCTTAGAATCAAAATATTTGTAAATAGTCTTTTTGCTAATTCTCAATTCCTGAGCTATTTCATCCATCGGAGTTTTATAAAATCCTTCCCGAAGAAAGATTTTGGTAGATTCTTCAAGAATTTTGTATTTTTCGTCAGACATTCTGGAAACTATTTCTTATAAATACAGTTTCCAAAATACATAATGGAAACTAAAATGTCAATAAATAGTTTCCATCAAAATATTCTGAAAACCCAAATCAAAAAGGAGAGTGAAGGGTGAAATTTCTACTATTAAGCATATGTCTTTTTGCCACAATTTCATCGGCGCAATCTAAGATGGAAAATAATCTCGAAACGGCTTATCAGAATGCAAAAAAGGGGATTTATTGGGCACTTGCCAATATTCCTGAGAAGAAAAAAAGTATTGCAAGCGATCTCATAGATAATGAGAAATTATATGCCTCCGTCAGACTTGAAAAGGAGTTTGAAGGAATCAAAATCACAGCAAAGGGTTTTTTTAATTCAGTTGAAGTTTCAATTACTGTTTACAGATCAGATGACGGATTATTAAAAGATGGTTATCTGAAGAAAACGGAAGAAGAGAGTAAAGCTGCAGAAGATTAATTATTATCTATCGACGAGTTAACATCCCTGGTGAAGGCGGTAACAATAAAGGAAACTTCATCTTCATTTCCCAGCAAGTCTTTTAAGGTTAGTTTATCCAGGACGCTGT
>DATICR010000372.1:0-7579 GCA_035456745.1 Ignavibacteriaceae bacterium | reverse complement strand
AAGAAAACAAAAGAATTATTGAATAAATAATAAAATTTACAAATTTGTAAATTCGCTAATTCGTAAATTCAGAAATTCTCTATTAGTAAAGGAGAATAATAAATGAGTATCTTAAATGAGCTTATTAATTATGGTCAGAGCTACTGGCTTGATAACCTTACACGCGGGAAAATACAGAATGGTGAAATTAAAAAAAGAGTGACACAGCAGGGTCTCAGAGGTATTACTTCAAACCCCAGTATTTTTAATAAAGCTATTTCAAAGGGAACGGACTATGATAGCCAGATCAAAACCCTGGTTAAAGAGAAAAAGGGAGTACAGGAAATTTATGAGGCTCTCACTATTAAGGATGTCCAGGATGCCTGCGATATTTTAAGATCAGTTTATGATGAATCGGGGGGAACTGATGGTTTCGTAAGTCTTGAAGTCTCACCTTACCTTGCGCATGATACTGAAGGTACTATTGAAGAAGTCAGGAGACTATTTTCCAAAGTTAAAAAACCGAACTGCTTTATTAAAATTCCGGGTACTAAAGAAGGTGTGCCTGCAATAGAACAATGCCTTTATGAAGGAATAAATATTAATATTACGCTTTTGTTCTCCATTCAGAGCTATGAGGCAGTTGCATGGGCTTATATTAAAGCAATGGAAAACAGACTGAATGAAGGAAAGGATATCAGTAAAATCAGTTCCGTTGCCAGCTTTTTCTTGAGCAGAATTGATGTACTTACCGATCAGCTTTTAGGACACTACATTATTCCGGAAAAAATAACCGGAGATCCCAGACCCGAAAATCTCCTTGGCAAAGTTGGAATTGCTAGTGCGAAAATTGCTTACCAGAGTTTTAAAAATATATTCAGCGGTGAACGCTGGCAGAAACTGGCTGATAATGGTGCAAAGGTTCAAAAACCATTATGGGCAAGCACAAGTACTAAAGATCCCTTGTATTACGATGTGGTATATGTTGAAAATTTGATTGGCCCGGATACCATAAATACTCTGCCTGATGACACCATTGATGCTTTTGCAGATCACGGGAAAATAATTGAAAATTCTATAGAACAGAATGTTGAGGATGCAAAAAAAACCTTTGAAGATCTTGAAAAGGTTGGAATCAGTATTGATTTTGTTACAAAGAACCTTGAAAATGAAGGAATAGAAAAATTTATAAAACCCTACAATAACCTGATGAAGACACTTGCAGCTAAAAGAATGCAGTTCCTGAAGGATGGTGCCGGTAAACAGGAAATTGAATATGGTAAAAGCGGGACTGAAATAAAATCTGCTTTTGAGTCACTCGATGAAAAGCAGATGACCAGGAGAATGTTTGCACGGGATCCTTTCGTGTGGAAATCTGATAAAGAAGAAACAGACGCAATCAGTAACCGGCTGGGCTGGTTGAATATTGAAGACTTTATCAACCGGGCAGACGACATAATTAATTTTGTAAAAGAGATTAAGAGTGAAAGATTCAGGTATGTTGTACTGCTGGGAATGGGAGGAAGCAGTCTCTGTCCGGAAGTCGCAAGAGAAACATTCGGCTCGAAGCAGGGATTTCCCGAATTACTTATGCTTGATAATACAGATCCGGCAGCAGTCAAAAATATTGAGTCACAAATTGATCCCGCGAAAACACTATTTATTGTCGCTAGCAAATCTGGCACAACAACAGAAACATTGAGCTTCGATCATTATTTTTATGACCTCTTAAAAGAGAATGGAATAGAAAATCCCGGAAATCATTTTATCGCAATTACGGATGAAGGTACTTCTCTGCAGGATGAAGCCCTAGACCGGAAATTCAGAAGAGTCTTTACTAATCCCGCTGACTATGGCGGAAGGTATTCAGCACTATCTTATTTTGGTCTTGTTCCAATGGCTCTGATCGGAATAGACATCAAAGAGATTTTGCATAATGCGCATCATATGGAAATCAGTTGTGACCCTTTTATTCCTTCCGATTCAAACCCCGCTGTTGCTCTTGGTACTACTCTTGGAATAAATGCAAGACTCGGCAGGGATAAAGTAACTTTTATACTTTCTGAATCAATTAAAGCTTTCGGATACTGGGTTGAGCAGTTGATAGCTGAAAGTACGGGCAAAGAAGGCAAAGGAATATTACCGGTTGAAGGTGAAGACACCAGCAGGCCGGAATACTATAGTAATGACAGGATTTTTGTTTATATGCACGCTGCCAATGATGAAAGGCAAAGTGATGAAAGAAAAATAAAAGCTTTGCAGAAAGCAGGTCACCCGGTAATAAAAATTGATCTGAATAATAAGATGGGACTCGGTGCAGAGTTTTTCAGGTGGGAGTTTGCTATAGCAGTGGCCGGAAAAATAATCAATGTTAATCCTTTCAATGAGCCCAATGTTTCCGAAAGTAAAAAGAATAGCAAGAACCTTATTAATGAATGGAAGAAAAACGGCAGTTTCGGCGAAGGTGAACCTGTAATAAGCAATAATGATATCTCGGTTTATTTTAATACTGAGTCTGAGTGGGCAGTAAAAGGAAAAAGTTTGTCGGTGCTTCTCAATTCATTTACAAAACTTGCAAAAGCGCCAGACTACCTTTCGATGCTGGCTTACTTTTTACAGACGCCGCAGCGGCAAAAACTGCTTCAGCAAATAAGAATGAAACTAAGGAATAATTTAAGAACAGCGACGACACTTGGATATGGTCCCCGGTATATGCATTCAACCGGTCAGCTTCATAAAGGAGGCCCGAACAATGGCGTATTTATAATGTTTACTTATGATGCGGAAAATAGTTTATCTATTCCCGGTACTGATTACGATTTCGCGGTTCTTCAGAAAGCCCAGGCACTTGGAGATTTTCGTTCATTGAATGATAAAAACAGGAGAGTCATAAGAATTAACCTTGGAAAAAATATTGAGCAGTCACTCAGGAAAATTAATGAAAGTATAAAGTGATGGAGATTTCAACCATCCTCTTTGATGTCGGTGGTGTCTGCTTAACTAATGGGTGGGATAATATATCAAGAGAAAAATCGACTGTTGAATTTTCTCTCGATTATGAGGAAATAGAGAAAAAACATACGCGTGTATTCAAGCAGTTTGAAAAAGGAAAAATTTCTCTCGATGAGTACTTAAGTAAGGTTGTGTTCTTCAGAAAAAGGAATTTTACGAGAGAAGATTTTATTAAATTTATGTGTTCACAATCCCGTGCCTTTGATTCAACATTAATGATTCTTGAAAAACTTGTTGCCAATAAGAAATACCGGCTTGCAACAATAAATAATGAATCGCGTGAGTTAAATGCTTATAGGATAGAAACATTTAAACTGAATAAATATTTTGAATGTTTTTTTAGTTCATGCTATTTGGGTGTCAGAAAACCGGAGTGGGCTATATTCAGTATTGCACTGAATGTCCTCCATAAAAATGCCGGTGAATGTCTTTATATAGATGATCGGGAGGAAAACTTTAACTCTGCAAAAAAAACGGGAATAAATTCAATATTGCTTGCAGAACCGGGTAAGTTAGAACAACGCTTGAATGAATATAATATAAAATTATGATTGTATGAGAAATCGTCAAAAAAAATACCGGAACACTCAAATTCTATTATCCAATCATTCAACCATTCAATCATTCAACCATTCAATCATTCAATCATTCAGTCTTTCAATCATTCAGTCTTTCAATCATTCAATTTTTCAATCATTCAATTTTTCGTCATTCAATTTTTCGTCATTTAATTTACAAGGAGGTTAAATGAAAATAGGTTTAATCGGACTTGGGAAAATGGGTGGAAATATGCTTAAAAGGTTAAAGCAGAACAACCATGAAATTATCGCTTTCGATTTAAATAAAGATAATGTAAAAAAAGCAGTTGAAGCCGGGGGGATTGGAGCAGATTCAATCGAAGATCTTGTCTCGAAGCTTGAGAAACCAAGAAATGTCTGGATAATGGTACCCCACGGAAAGCCCACAGATGAAACAATTGATAGACTATTAGACATTCTTGATAAAGATGATTTAATAATTGATGGCGGAAATTCCCATTATACTGAATCAATCCGTAATTCAGAAAAATGCAGTAAGAAAGAAATTCATTTTGTAGATGCCGGAGTGAGTGGCGGAATATGGGGATTAAAAACCGGGTATAATCTCATGGTAGGTGGACCGGAAAAAGCCGTTAAAAGAATTGAACCAATATTTATTTCACTGGCGCCTGAAAATGGTTATGCGCACGTCGGCGGTCCCGGTGCAGGCCATTTCGTAAAAATGATCCATAATGCTCTTGAATATGTCATGCTGGAGGGAATCGGCGAAGCTTTTGAATGCATGTTTAGTTCAGAGTTTAATATCGATTTGGAAAAAGTTGCGAGGTTGTGGAACAATGGCGCTGTAGTGAGAAGCTGGCTTCTTGAGCTTGCTGTTGATGCATTTAAACAGGAAGGCAATTCACTTGAAAAGATTGGCGCCTATGTTGACGATTCAGGTACAGCAAGATGGACCTCAGAATATGCACTTGATAACGCTATTCCTGTACCGGCAATAACTATTTCTCTTTTTGAAAGATTCAGATCAAGACAATCAAATCCTTTTTCTGCAAAAGTAATTGCTGCTTTAAGGAATCAGTTTGGCGGACACGCGATTAAGGAGGAAAATAAAAATGAATAATGAAAGTGAAATGATTAATGTTCAGCAGCAGGGAATGCTGAAGGGAAAACCGCCTGACCCTTGCATCGTCGTTATTTTTGGAGCAGCGGGAGATTTAACACATAAAGAATTAATTCCTTCGCTGTTCGCATTGAATTGTCATAAACTTATGCCCGAGCAGTGTGCCGTCATTGGTTTTTCACGTACAGAATTTTCAGATGATGATTTCAGGAAAGAAATGTTTGAAGCAGTTAAGAAAGACAGCATCTGCGGGGAGGAGCAATGGAATGAGTTTGCTAAAAATCTATTTTATATCTCAGGAAATTTTAATGATGAACCGTCGAAGTCATACGCTAAATTAAAAAAGAAAATAGAAGAGCTTCAGAAAAAACTAAACCTTCCTGATAATATACTATTCCATTTTTCTACTGCACCATCCTTTTATTCCACCATTGTGCAAAGACTCGATTCCTCGGGACTTTCAAAAGGAACAAATGGGTGGCGCCGAGTGATTATTGAAAAACCGTTCGGTACAGATGAACAATCCGCCCGCGAGCTTGATAAAGAAATACATAAAGTCTTTGAGGAAGAGCAGGTTTTCAGAATAGATCATTTCCTTGGAAAAGAGACCGTACAAAATATGATAGTATTCAGGTTTGCCAACCCGGGCTTCGAACCGATCTGGAACAGAAATTATATTGACAATATTCAGATATGTGTAGCAGAAGATATCGGCATCGGATCACGTGCGGGCTTCTACGAAAAGACAGGTGTTATAAGAGATATGATCCAGAATCACCTGCTGGAACTGCTTTGTATTACTGCAATCGATCCACCGGTCAATTATAATGCAGAATCATTAAGAAGTGAAACGCTGAAGGTGATGACCTCAATTTGTAAATTGGATGTTGAAAAAGATGTTGTGCTTGGTCAATACTCCGCAGGTAAGATCCGGGGAAAAGAAGTTGCCGGTTATAGGGAGGAAAAAAATGTTGATAAAAATTCTATGACTCCGACCTATGCTGCAATTAAATTAACCCTTGATAATTGGCGGTGGGCGGGTGTACCTGTTTATATCCGGACAGGTAAAAGGATGAAAGAAAAATTATCAGAGATTACTATCAGGTTTAAGCAAACTCCTCATCTTATGTTTCCAATAAACAAAGAGGAAGAAAAAAAGCATAACCTTTTAACGTTCAGACTTCAGCCTAATGAGGGAATTATATATACATTCACAGCAAAGCAGCCGGGGGCTGAGCTTCAATTAAGACCGGTAAATCTGAATTTCAGATATGACAAAGCATTCGGAATAAAAGAGCCCCCGAGCTCATACCAATGGTTAATAAGAGATGCTATGCAGGGTGATCAGACTTTATTCCCTCACTCTGAATGGATATATAAATCATGGCAGATTGTCGATCCTATAATCAAAAAATGGGAATCAGAGCCATGGATAGATTTTCCGAACTATACTTCAGGAAGCTGGGGACCAAAATCCGCCGACAAATTACTTAAAAAATATAATCATCAATGGAATATTAAATAGCCGGTAAAATTATATGGATGAAAAAGAAAAATATGATGCAATAATTATTGGAACAGGACAGTCGGGCGTACCCCTTGCTGAAAATCTTGCCGGTGAAAACTGGAAAACACTAATCATTGAAAAAGATCTGGTAGGTGGATGTTGTATAAATTATGGTTGCACCCCTTCAAAGACCATGACAGCAAGTTCCAAAGTAATCCATACATCAAAGAAATCAGAGGTTTATGGAGTTCACAATGTAAAAACTGAAATCAATATAAAAGAAATTATTTCCAGGAAGAGAGACATTGTAAAATCATTTCGGGATGGTCTCGAAAATGGAATTGAAAAAACAAAGAATCTAACATTCATAAGAGGCAAAGCAGAATTTTCAGGACAAAAAGAAATAAGAATCAGTTTGAATGACAGGGAATATGAAATAGTAACTGCAGATAAAATATTTATTAACACAGGCGGTAGTCCGGTTATCCCCCGGATCAAAGGAATTGATTCCGTTAAATATCTAACCAGCACATCAATTATGGAATTGGATGAAATACCGCATCATCTTCTTATTATGGGAGGGGGATATATCGGGCTGGAGTTCGGACAGATGTTCAGGAGATTCGGAAGCCAGGTTACGATGATTGAAAAAGGTCCGTACATTTTATCAAAAGAAGATGAGGACATTTCAACAGAAATTGAAAAAATTTTCCGGAATGATGGAGTAAATATTTTATTAAATACTTCAGTTACTGAAGCTGCACATGCAGGTGATGATCAAATCAGACTTAAAATAATCTGTGAAGGGAAAGAAAATTATTTAACAGGATCACACTTTCTGATTGCTGCAGGTAGGAAGCCCAATACAGAGTCATTGAATCTTAAAGCTGCAGGAATTAAAACAGATGAAAAAGGTTTTATAAAAGTAAATAATAAACTTGAGACCAGCGTAAAAGGAATTTACGCAATGGGGGATGTTAAAGGTGGTCCTGCCTTCACTCACATATCTTATGATGACTACCGTGTTATAAGGGACAATTTATTACAAAAGAAAACGCACACTATACGGAACAGGTTTATCCCCTATACAGTATTTATTGATCCCCAGCTCGGCAGAGTTGGAATCACCGAAAAAGAAGCAAAAGCCGGAGGCATAGATTATAAAGTGGCAAAAATGAAAATGAGTGATGTTTCAAGGGCAATAGAAGTCGGTGAAACATTTGGTTTAATGAAAGCAATTGTAGATTCCCGAACCGGAAAAATTTTAGGCTGCGCCATTCTTGGCATGGAAGGCGGCGAAATTGCCGCAATGATTGAAATAGCTATGATGGGAAACCTAAAATACACCGACCTGAAAGAAGCTATCTTTACACACCCCACACTTTCGGAATCATTGAATACGTTATTCGCAAAAATAGAGTA
>DATICR010000371.1:0-2521 GCA_035456745.1 Ignavibacteriaceae bacterium | reverse complement strand
CCCGCATTAAATATTGCATTGGAGACTTTTTCGTACGATTCTTCGGGAATAAAAACTGACAGCTTTACCTGGCTGGAATTAAGTTTTCTGAGAAATTCTATATTCTTAAGCTTTAGTTGTTTTGCAAGTCTGAAACTGACGCCGTCTTTTGTAAAATCGAGATTTGTATGGGCTGAATAAAGCGTAATATCATTCCTGATTAATTTTTCGATAATACGGGAACGGTAATCTTTATCAGTACAAATTTTTTTAATCGGGTGAAAAAGTAAAGGATGATGAGAGATGATCAGGTTACACGATTTCTTTATGGCTTCATCTATTACGGCGGGAGTCACATCCAGACACAGAAAAATATTTTTTACTTCCCGCTCAAATGATCCTACCTGCAATCCAACATTATCCTTTTCCCAGGCTGTTTCCTTCGGAGCCCATTGTTCTATATATTTAATAATTTCAATGCACTTCATAGCAAAAAAAATGCACTTCTAAGATTTGAAGTGCATTTTATAATTTCTCTGCTTTTAAGGTTCTTGGAGAAGCAGAATATTTAACAAGATCAAGAAATTTAAGTTTTTCTAAAATAAGTTTATTCATATTAAGTTTTTAAATATACCTGATCATTATTTAATAATCAACAATCGGGCCAGTATACCGAATAAATTAATTAGGCTCAATCCAGTTATCATCTTCTCTAATCAGTACTATCAATTCATCTACTGCGTTTTCAGCAGGGACATTTCGTTTGACGATATCTTTTGCCCTGTATAATGTTATTTTTCCGATGCCTGAACCCACATAACCATAATCTGCATCCGCCATTTCACCAGGACCATTAACAATACATCCCATTACGGCAATCTTTACACCTTTAAGATGTTCGGTCCTTTTCCTTATCATATCCGTCGTAACCTGGAGATCAAAAAGAGTTCTTCCGCAGGAGGGACAGGCAATATATTCAGTTTTTGATATCCTGACTCTTGCTGCCTGGAGAATTCCGAATAATGTACGATTGATAACCTTATTATAAGACTCACGTGTGTTTACAAATTTTCTAACCAGCCTGTTTTGGTCATCAAACTCTTTCTCAGCATCTTTTAGTTTTCCTATTAATTTCAGCCAGACTCCGTCACCCAGACCGTCAATAAGCAACCCTCCCAGATCTGTTGATGCAAAGAGCCTCAGTTGATCGACATCGATATTCTCATAAGTCTTTTTAATAATAACCGGAGTCTCAATATTATTATTCATCAATTCAAAAAAAGCCCTTCTTTGTTCTGCCATACCATGTAGATTAGTTGTTGTTAAAACAATTACTCCGGTCTTATCTTCTTTTATCCTTTTTATGAAATTTATTTTTATATCATTCAATTCAAGCTTAATAAAATTCAATGAACCGGAAAAATCATTCTTGTCTAGATATGTATCCAAAGAGACTAACGGATATCCCTTTTTGTCTTGCTTCCAGGTATTGTAATTCCTTACAAGCTTAAGGCTGGCGGGCAGATCAAAGGGAATATTCTGGTTACCGGTAAAAATAATATCTGCAGCACTATCACTCACATTCCATTTGTCAGTAGCAGCGTTGTAAGTGTACCCTGTATCGGATAATTCTTCCGGTTTAGTGACTGTGCGACTGGATAAATCTGCTACAACAATAGGTACATTGAATCCCCCGATATTAGAAACTTCAAAAGTGTTCCCTCTTTTATAAACGAGGGGATCAATCGGAAGATCCGTTACCGGGATAATTGGTTTATGTTTATCTCTGCTTTTATATCTATCAACGAGTTCAATGGCAACCGGAGCTTCAAATTCAGGGTCTTCGGTCAATGAAACACGGACAGTATCACCTATTCCGTCTTCTAATAGAGTTCCTATTCCCAGGGCTGATTTAATTCTGCCATCCTCTCCGCCTCCTGCTTCTGTTACCCCAAGATGCATCGGGTAGTTCATTCCTTCTTCTTCCATTTTCATTACCAGGAGCCTGTATGCCTGAACCATTACCTGCGGATTACTGGCTTTCATTGAAAGAACAATTTCACTGTAATCAAGGTCCTCACATATCCTGACAAACTCTAGTGCAGATTCGACCATTCCAAGGGGAGTATCCCCATAACGACTCATAATTCTGTCCGAAAGTGAACCATGGTTTGTTCCTATCCTCATCGCAGTTCCGTATTCTTTACAGATCCTTACAAGCGGTGTGAATTTCTGTCTTATTCTATCGAGTTCCTCCTCATACTGCTTATCCGTATATTCTATAATATTGAACTTTTTTCTGTCTGCATAATTGCCGGGATTTACTCTTACTTTCTCAACGATTCTTGCAGCTATTTCTGCAGCATTAGGAGTAAAATGAATATCTGCTATTAGGGGAACTGAATATCCCCTGGATCTTAATTCATTTTTGATGTTTTCAAGGTTTTGAGCTTCCAGTTTACTTGGTGCAGTGATTCTCACATAATCACACCCTGATTCGACCATTCTTATTGTCTGTTCTACTGTAGCTTTGGTATTCATA
>DATICR010000370.1:0-3401 GCA_035456745.1 Ignavibacteriaceae bacterium | reverse complement strand
TGAAAAAACCACTATATGCCGATAACATTATTTCCGTAAATATGTTGGCAATTTTAACCATATTACGACTCATAAAATAAATTGCTATATTTATGTTCTTAAAATAGGCGAATTGACTATAATTTTTTATGAACATTCTCTTTATTGGCAGGCTCGACTATCCTCCAAAACAGGGCGGAGATGCTATTCAGATTGAAAACTACAAAAAAATAATTTCTCAAAAAGGTCATCACGTCGAAATAGCTTCATTAATTAATGAACCCGGTAATTATGATTTTGTAGATTTATTCAATATAAGCAGAGTATATGACCTCATCTACCAGTTAAATTCAAAGGTCAAAAATATACCTATTTTAATCTTACACCCTATACATCAAAAAAAAGAATATCTTCACCGGATGAAATCGCTCGGTGTAAAGATTCCTGGAAGTGAAAGATTAAAATTTATTACGCGGAATATCCTTTCTAATAAATTCAGATTCAACCAATTACTTCTGATATTCCGGAATGAGAAAAAACTAATTCACTCGCTTCTGAACAAAATTGCCTTCTTTCATTTTTTATCTCCTAAGGAAAGAGAATGGTTTGAGAATGATTTTGGTTATAAAATTGATAACGAAAAATTGCTGATTTTTGAAAATGCTGTATCCTATGCGTTCGACAATTCAAAGCCATTAAAAGACAGGGAAATTGATATCCTGATTTCCGGTAGAATTGAACCTCAAAAGAATAGTATCAATACTGCAAAATGCCTTACATCGTTTAAGGATAAAAGAATAGTTTTCGCCGGTCAGATGAACCGGTATTATAAAGCTTATTGTAATGAATTTCTCAAGATTGTTCAACAGAATGGAAATTTTAAATATATCGGTTCAAAAAGTTTTTCGGGAATGCAGGAATTGTATGGTAATTCTAAAATCGTTTTTTCATTAAGTTTAAGTGAGGCGGCTCCCCGGACTCTGGTTGAACTTGAAGCTCTTGCAAATAAGGCAATATTTATCGGAACTAATAGGAAACCAATTGAAGGTTCAAATATAAACACTGGCTATTATATAGATCCTGAGAATTTATCTGAGGCTGCAGAACTGTTGAAAGAAATCTTCAATAAAATAGAATCCGGATTTAATTTCACATTCCCTCATATAAATACCTGGGAAGAGGAAATTGAACCCTTACTGAATTTGTATAAACAATTTGAGAAATAAGAATTGAGATACTCGGTGGGCGTGGTTCTGTTGACTTTGAATGCAGAAAAGCATTTATCAAAAAGTCTGCCGCCATTAATCAATTCACCCTTAAAACCAACAGTACTCATAGTAGATTCCGGCTCAACAGATAAAACGGTAAGAATAGCAGAGGATTATGGGGCAAAGGTTGTCATAATTCCAAAAACCGAATTTAATCATGGAGCGACACGTGAAAAGGGGAGGAAACTCTTGGGTACTGATATTGTAGTGTTTCAGACTCAGGATGCATATCCTGTTGATGAGACAATGTTGTCAAAGCTTGTCCTACCGTTAGAAGAGAATAAAGCTGAAATTGCTTATGGCAGACAGGTTCCACACGACGGCAGTGATATCTTCGAAGCATTTCCTCGGGAATTTAATTATCCTCCGGAAAGTAATATCAGAAGTATTAAAGATATTGAAAAATATGGTGTATATACTTTTTTCAATTCTCATAGCTGGGCTGCTTATTTAAATTCTGCCCTGGACAGGTGCGGAGGCGTCGAAATAATGCTCTCAAACGAGGATTATTTTACTGCTGCGAAATTGTTAAAAGAGGGATTTAAAATTGCTTATGTTTCATATTCAATTGTTAGACATTCTCATAATTATAGTTTGATAAAAGATTTTAAAAGATACTTTGATACGGGATATGTCAGATCTGAATATCCCTGGGTCACAGAACTGGTGGGTGAAGCAGAGACAAGAGGAGGCAAACTTGTTAAAGGATTGCTTGAGAAAACTGCTAAAGAAAAACCCTGGCTGCTGCCTTATGCGGTATTATCATCCTTTATAAAATGGGCCGGCTATAGGACAGGATATTTTGGAGCAGGCCTGCCTGTATGGATGAAAAAGATTTTAAGTGAGCAATCCTATTATTGGAATTCAGTATACTATAAGAGAAAAAGATGATCGTTCAGGGCAAATCTCATTATTATTTAAGACTTTTCCTGGATCTGGTATTGCTGAATGCTGCATTTATAATTGCTGCATCAGCATCTCAATCATTTTCGATTCTGATTCAGCGCAATTATATGTTCATTTTGCTGGCTGTCCTTAACTTCCTGTGGTACTTTGTAGCCAATGTTATAAATTTTTATGAAGACTTTCATACAAGCATCTTTTCTTTTCAGACAGTAAGTGTTTTCAAAATTATTTTAGTCCAGGTACTCACAGCGGTCCTTTTCATCTTTTTTGTTAAAGAAGCATTGTTCACTAGAAATTTTATAATCTTCTATACTTTTCTGCTGTTAATTTTTGTTAGCGCGCGGGTGGTAATTGTTCGGACTGTTCTCATTAGAGTAAATACTCGCGAAAAAAACTTATGGAACCTGCTTATAATAGGTGCAGGCGAAATCGGCAGCGGTTTTTATGAAATGATGGAGCAGCATAAGGAGTTCGGTTATAATTTCGTGGGATTTCTGGATGATTCGGAAAATAATATGGTAATCGGAAGAATAGCTGATCTTGAAAAAGTTATCGTTGAGAAAAAAGTGGACGAGGTAGTAATAGCACTTCCTTTCTATGCCTCCGGGTTGCTTGATGAGATAATTAATATTTGTAATGTACAGGCAGTGCGGGTAAATATTATTCCCGATTATTTCCGGTTTGTATCAAAGAAATTCCAGGTTAATATGCTTGGCGATTTTCCGATTATCAGGGTAAGAAGTGAACCTCTTGCGGAAGCTCACTGGAAAGTCATAAAACGCTTATTTGATATATTATTTTCCGTAATAGTTCTGGTTTTTATTCTGTCCTGGCTTATCCCTGTTGTTTATATTCTTGATAAAATATTTTCTAAAGGACCTGCTCTTTTTAAACAAGATCGAATCGGTACAGAAAATAAGATATTCAAATGCTATAAGTTCAGGACAATGCACACTGATCTCGCTGAAGAGAAATATCAGCCTCTCACAAAGAATGATCCCCGCATTACACCGATAGGAGGATTCCTCAGGAAATCTAATCTTGATGAGCTGCCCCAGTTTATCAATGTGCTGAAAGGTGAAATGTCGGTAGTTGGCCCCCGCCCTCATCCGATTCCTTATCATGAGGTATATCAACAAATTGTATCGGAAATTAAAATCCGAAGTTGGGTAAAACCCGGGATTACGGGCTGGGCACAGATTCATGGATTAAGAGGAGATGTCGAAGATTTTGAAGTTAACAGGAAAA
>DATICR010000369.1:0-2961 GCA_035456745.1 Ignavibacteriaceae bacterium | reverse complement strand
ATGTTCCGTATACAGAAACACGAAAAGCCTCTTTCATTGCTTTTGAATAATCATTAACTTCGTGAAAGACAACTCCGAAAAAAGTCAAATCAAAGGAATTATCTTTAAACGGAATTTCTTCGGCCGGGGAGATATGAAATTCACAATCGATAATATATTGTTTGGCGGCTTCAATCATTGCAGGATTTGAATCAATTCCGGCTACTTTCATTCCCGCTTTGTGAAATGCTTCAGCAAATAATCCGCTCCCTGTTCCGATATCCAGCACAGACTTAATATTTTCTTTAAGACATAATTTTACTACTCGGTCAACTTCTAATCTTTCGATCCTTTCAGAAGATCGAAGTCTGTCGATTCCCCTGTTATATATTCTGTCGTTGCTGCCGTCGGATGAAATGTTAGTTCCTTCATAATGCATTTTATTATCCTGATGTTATAAAACTATTGCTTTGCTCTTAAATATTGGACCGGCCATTCAAGGTCAGTATTTAATTCTTTGGCTGCATAAAGAGGCCAGTACGGATTACGTAAAATTTCCCTTGCAAGAATAACAACATCTGCCTGAAAAGTCCTGATAATATTTTCAGCCTGCATAGGTGATGTAATTAAACCTACTGCACCCGTGAGAATTTCTGCTTCTTTTTTTATTCTTTCAGAAAATATAACCTGGTATCCGGGACCTGCAGGTATTTGCGCATTTACAACATTCCCGCCGCTTGAACAATCAATTAAATCGATTCCTGATTCTTTTAACCATCTGGCTAATTGAATCGATTGCTCAATGTCCCATCCGCCTTTAATCCAATCTGTCGATGAAATTCTGGCAAACAAAGGAATCTCTCCGGGAATTGTTTCTCTTACAACTTTTGCAATTTCAAGCGCAAGACGGCTTCTGTTTTCCAGACTGCCTCCATAATTGTCTTTTCTTTGATTTGAATGAGGCGAAAGAAATTCGTGAATTAAATAACCATGAGCCATATGGAGTTCAATTATACGGAATCCTGCACTTATACTTCTTTCGGCTGCTGATTTAAATTGATTTATTACATTCCTTATGTCATCTTTGGTCATTTCGACAGGAAGAGGGTAATTTTCAGCAAAGGGAATCGCACTGGGTGCTATAGTCTGCCAGCCTCCGTCTTTAATTGCTACAGCTCCTTTACCTTTCCATGGTGAATAAGTTGATGCTTTTCTTCCGGCGTGCGCTAATTGTATTCCAGGAATTGAATTTTGTGAACTTATAAAAGAGGTAATCTTTTTGTAAGCATCAACATGTTCATCATTCCAAATGCCTCCGTCTTCAGGTGAAATTCTTCCTTCAGGAGAAACTGCAGTGGCTTCCATTATTACTAATGCTGCTCCTCCTACAGCACGACTGCCAAGATGTACAAGATGCCAGTCGTTGGGCATTCCATCAATACTGGAATATTGACACATGGGAGAAACGACTATCCTGTTCTTTAATTCAACCCCTCTGATCCTTAACGGAGAAAATAAAATACTCATTTCTTTTCCATATTTATAAGAATTAGATGCTGAAATATTAAAATCGTTACTAAAAATGTGGTTGGGATCTAATATTTTATTTTTGAACTTCTAAATACTCCCTTAAATGTACCGGCATAAATAATATTTTCCGTTGTTACCAACAGATCCTGAACCGCTTTATTATTAAGTCCTGAATCAATGCTCGTCCAATTTTGACAATAATTAATCGTATAAAATACGCCGCCTCCCCAGGTACCCGCAAAGATTTGCTGCTGATTGCTTATGGCAAGAGAGGTCATCTCTTTATTTGTTAAACCATTATTTGAACTTAACCAGTTCTCTCCGTTATTATTCGTGTAAAAAAATCCACCGTTATCTGTTGCCGCGACAATCCGTCCTGAATAAACTTTTAATGATAAAACAGCCCAATTACCAAGTCCCTGGTTTTTAAGATGCCAGCTTCTTCCATAATCATCTGAACGATATACACCTGTTCCACCGGCAAATACCTTATTATCCTGTGTTATCAGCAATGAAAAAAAAGATTTTGAATTGATATCAGAACCGGAAGGTTCCCATATTGAACCATCTTTGATATAGATGCCGTTGCTTCTTGTAGCTGCGAAAATACTTCCTTCATTATTGACTGCCAGTGCGGTAACATTAATATCCTGGAGTCCAATATTTAACCAATTACTTCCATCATCGGAAGAAATAAAAACACCCTGACTGGATGTACTTGCTAATATTGTGTTGTCTTTATAGTCCGTAAAGGAGGTGATTATTCCATTTGTGAAATGATTATTTATTAACCAACTCGAACCTGAATCCGAGGATATAAACAATCCGTAATTTGTACCAGCAAGTATGGATCCGTTCGAAGTTTGATATAAAGATACCACTGAATTACTATCAAGACCGGCAGGCAGCCAATGGAAATCAGGAGGGAGAGGATTTATGACAACGTCTATCTCATTAACATCGTTATTATGACAATCATAAAGTGCGATAACACTAATCACAAATACGGTAATAAAAATGGTCTTCAAAATTTTTTAACTCAAAAGACTAACACTTTAATAATAAATCATTTTATGCATTATAACAATAAAACAATACTTCAACCACTTTTATCTTCTCCTTGTTCTTTTGACGATAAGTTAAACGCTCCACTTTTCTTGTATTACTCTCTGCTTTATGAAATTTCTCTTTTCCGTCTTAAGGCTGCTACAATTAATCCAATTGTAATTAATATAACCCCTGACCATACAAGATCCATATTCTGTTTAATGCTTGCTTCAACTGTCAAAACCTGTCGTACTCCTGATTCGGTCTTTGCAGTTGATTGTGCATTCCCGTCTTCGTCATAACCAAGGGGGGAGATATATATATCTTTACCTATCCCCGGAAGAATGTCAGGTTCCCTCATCAGGCTATTATTAAATTCCGATATGAACATAACAGGAGATTCTT
>DATICR010000368.1:0-2764 GCA_035456745.1 Ignavibacteriaceae bacterium | reverse complement strand
ATTTAATCTTTCACAGAATTATCCGAATCCGTTCAACCCGACAACAGATATTAACTTTACAGTTCCTGAAGCAGGAAATGTAAAGCTTGCTGTTTACAATGCTCTCGGTCAGGAAGTAGCCGTATTGGTTAACGGAATGGTTACTGCCGGTCTGCATACCGCTACCTTCAATGCATCTTCATTACCAAGCGGTGCATACATTTACAAATTACAAAGTAATAATTCTGTAATGGTAAAGAAAATGATGTTGATGAAATAATTTCATAACATAGGTATTTTTGAAAGACCGTCTGAACAAGACGGTCTTTTTTTTCATCTCACCTTACCACTAAGGCACTCAGATCACGAAGAAACAGTAAAATCTTTATCACCAAATTCAGTGCAAAATGGAAATGTTACTTAGTAAGAAGTTGCACAAAGAACACCAAGTTCACACAAAGAGAAAACATAAGAACACAACGTTAAGATTGATCCCGACTTTCAGTCGGGATAAGTTCACAAGGTTTACAGAGAATTTAAGAGTAAGAGTAAGATTAACGGCAACAAGAAAATAAAATGATTATTCTTAAGTGACTTAGCAAAAGGCTGTGGTAATTATTTATTCTCAGTGCTGCTTCGTGTTCTTAGTGACTTGGTGGTAAAGCAGTAAATTTATATCACAATCATTACAAAAAATCTATTCAAATCACATACGATATTCTGATTTTTAATAAAATTCATTGCGCTTAAAAAATAATGATTGTCTAAATAGGTTTGCGGGAAAATATTAATTAACAAATGATTATCTAACTAACGAGAGGTCTATTATGAAGATGCACCCGATTACTTTTATTTCCATTCTTTTATTACTTATCATATCATCGTTTCAGGTTCAGGCACAATGGCATGAACAAACATCTCCTATAGCAACAACATTATATACAGTATCTGTCGTAGATGATTCTGTTGCCTGGGCCGGCGGTACCGGCGGAAAGGTTCTTAGAACTGTAGACGGCGGTATCACCTGGACTCAAGTAGGTGCCGGGGCACTGGGAACCGATGATGTTTATAATATTTTCGGAATCGATAGTTCAAATGCTTTATGCACTACTTCTTCAACTACTACTTATATATATAAAACAACCGATGGCGGAGCAACATGGACGCAGGTATTTTCACAGGTAGGCGGATTTATGGATGCAATATGGATGTTCGACTCGGATAACGGATTTGCATATGGTGATCCTGTAGGAGGAACCTGGGAACTTTATAAGACCAGCGATGGAGGAAACACCTGGACCCCAGCTGCTTCCCTTCCCCAGGACGGAACCGAAGCCGGATGGAATAATGCTATGTATGTTTCCGATCCTTATATTTATTTCGGCACTAATAATTCCAGAATTTATTATTCCACCGACAGAGGAGCTACCTGGACCATTCAGACAATTACTTATCCTAATTCATATTCTATCTGGTTCAATGATTCTAATCGTGGAATGATGGGTGGTTCACAGCTTAACCAAACCACCGATGGCGGAATGACATGGACTGCGCTAAATAATCTTCCATCGACAGGGAGCATAAACTCATTAACCGGAAAAGACAATATGTGGTGGGTTGCCCGTCAGGCAAATGTTATATATAATTCCACAGATAACGGCGCAACATGGGACAGCCAGTACGTTTCCCCAACAGCAGGTCTCTATTTTGCAATGGCTCGTTCAAGGGATCCGCAGGACAGTTTGATAATAGCAGTAAGAAATGACGGCGGCATTTCGGCTTACGGACCCTCTGGTCCCACTGGAGTAAAACAGGATAACAATACCCCGATACCGCTCACGTTTAATCTGGCACAAAATTATCCTAATCCTTTCAACCCTTCAACCAGAATAGAGTTCAATGTTCCGGAGACCGGGAATGTAAAACTGACAGTTTACAATGTTCTCGGGCAGGAAGTTGCCGTATTAGTTAACGGAATGGTTACTGCTGGTCTGCATACGGCTACCTTCAATGCATCATCATTACCAAGCGGTACATACATTTACAAATTACAGAGTAATAATTCTGTAATGGTAAAGAAAATGATGTTGATGAAATAATTTCATAACATAGTTATTTTGAAGACCGTCTGAACAAGACGGTCTTTTTTTTCTTAGTGCTGCTTAGTGTTCTCAGTGCCTTTGTGGTCATGTTAGAGAGCAGAAATTCCAGGTTAGTCCAATTTTTCTTCTATTAATTGGCCGCTTAATTTCAGAAGTTCGGTTTCAGCGGATTTGGCATCGTATTGTGCCGATACCAATCTGCTTTTTGCATCGATCAGTTTCCGCTGGGTTTCCCGAAATTCGAGAGGAGTGATATTCCCAAGTTTTAATTTTTCAAGTGCAATATCCACACTTTCCCGGGCAATGGTAAGATTTTCTTCTTCAAGATTTATAAGTCCGAGACTATTTAAATATTTTTTGTAAGTATTGAGAAGGCCCGCTTGGATATCTGTTTTAATTTTATCGAAATTTAGTTTGCTGTTTTCAATTTCAATTTCTGCATTTTCTATTCTGGTTCTTGTATTAAAACCGTTAAATAAATTGAAGTTTGCCGTAACTCCGTAATTCAGACTATGATTTTGGTTTGACTTAACAAATCCGGCCTGCGATTCTGAATTTGTGTAATTATATCCGCCGGTTAATGAGACTACAGGAAATAATTCAGATCTGGCAAGACTGTGATTAATTTCTGAAATATCCAGATTCTTTTTTGCGATTGCAAGTGAGGTATTACGGTCAGTGGT
>DATICR010000367.1:0-8872 GCA_035456745.1 Ignavibacteriaceae bacterium | reverse complement strand
AAATCAGGTTTTCCGCAATAATTATGTATTTTTGATTTATTTCACGAAAATCCTGACGCAAAAATCGTCGGGTTGACGCACTAAATAATGTGACAGGTATTACAAGTATTCAGGGAATTTAATGACAATAAAAACATCTTAACACTGGAAATTAAAGAAGGTCTGCTAAATAAGGATTTCAGTTTTAATTAAGTTAGGAGAGTCTCTTTTGGGAAATTATGAAACATATGAAGTTATTTAATTCACTTATAATTTTAATTTTATATTCTTCCACTATCCTTGCTCAGATTGAAAATGGTACGGTTTACGGCAGGGTGACTGATGCTGTCAGCGGACAGCCACTGCCGGGTGTAAATATAATTCTAATGGGAACAGATTTCGGAGCAGCAACCGATATTGACGGAAAATATGAAATTAAAAATGTACCTGTCAATACCTATCAGATTAAGGCATCTTATATTGGTTATTCGCCCTGGACAAAAGCAGATATAGTTGTCCGTCCTTCAAAACCAGCAGAGGTAGACTTTAACCTCGTCGAAGAGGCAATCAGACTTCAGGATGTTACGGTTACTTCGGGATTCTTTTCAAAGGCCCCGACAGATATTATAAGCACGAGTAGTTTTGGATATGAGGAAATAAGAAGAACTCCGGGAGGATTTGAAGATGTGGTAAGAGCTCTATCCGTGCTGCCGGGGGTAGCTCAGGCTGAGGCAGGTAGAAATGACTTAATTGTAAGAGGCGGTGCACCTTCGGAAAATTTATATATTCTTGATGGAATAGAGATTCCGAATATAAATCACTTCGGTACTCAGGGAGCGGCAGGTGGACCATTGAGCTATATAAATCTCGATTATGTGAAGGAATCGACATTTTCAACCGGGGGATTTTCTTCGGAATACGGCGATAAGCTTTCTTCAGTATTAAAAATTAATCTGAGAGATGGAAGAGATGACAGGCTCGGAGGAAAAGCAACAATTTCTGCCTCTCAATTCGGACTGAACCTTGAAGGGCCTCTGGGAAAGAATAATAATTTTATTTTTTCGGTAAGAAGAAGTTACTTAGATTTTATTTTTAAGGCAGCAGGATTTGGATTTGTACCCGAATATTATGATTTGATTTCAAAAGCAGATTTTAAATTAGATAAAAACAACAGTATTTCTTTTTTATTTGTGGGGGCATTCGACAATGTTAAATATTTTAATGATACGGAAGACCAGCGATTCGATAATTCAAGAATACTGGGAAGCGATCAGAAGCAGTATGTTACCGGCATAATATACCAGCATCTGATAACCAACGGATTTTTGAATCTCACCTTAAGCAGAACTTTTATTGATTATAATACATCGCAGAGAGATTTCTTTCTTAATCCGATTTTCGAGGATATTTCAAGGGAACAGGAAAATTCTCTTAAAGCTGATATAGTTTATAAGGTTTCCTCTTCAACCGAGCTTTCAGCAGGGGTTACAGGAAAATACATAAAATTTAATGCTGATGTTTTATTTCCCCATTTTGTGACTTCTTTTGGAGATACTTTACCAATCAGTACATTAAATACGAAACAAATTTATTCAAAAGCAGCTGCTTATATAAATTTGAACAAAATCTTTTATGAGAGATTAAAGACTAATCTGGGATTAAGATTAGATTTTTTCAATCCTCTTGAAAAGAAGCTTTATTTTGCTCCGAGAATTTCTGCCTCATATAATTTAACGGATTTAACATCAATTAATTTAAGCGGTGGAATATATTACCAATCTCCTTCTTATATTTGGCTGGCAGTTGAAGATAATAAAAAGAATTTAACCGACATCCGTGCTGAACAATTAATTCTCGGAGTTGATCATCTGATCAGGGAAGATGCATTAATTAAAATTGAAGCATTTTATAAATGGTATTCAAATTATCCTGCCAGCTTAATCAGACCATATTTAATACTGGCGAATACGGGAGCAGGTTATGCAGGTACCGATGATAATTTCTCTGCTTTTGGTTTGGAGCCTCTCATTAATAAAGGGAGGGGAATAAGCAGAGGTGTAGAATTTTCAGTCCAGAAAAAATTATCGGACATGAAAATGTACGGTATTTTAAGTCTCACCTATAGTGAAACCCGGTTTACGTCTCTTGATGGGATAACCCGCCGCGGATTGTATGATCAGAACTGGATTATAAGTTTGAGCAGCGGTTATAAATTTGATGAAAATTGGGAAGCGAGTCTGAAATTCAGATTTTCGTCGGGTAGTCCGTATACTCCCTTTGAACCTGATGGTAAACAATTGGTATCAAAATATCTGACCGAAACATATCAACCGCTCCACAGCCTTGATTTAAGAGTTGACAGGAGATGGTACTTTAGTAATCTAACATTAATTACTTATGTGGATATTCAGAATATTTATAATAACAAGAGAAGTAATTCTATCAGATGGAATTCAAGAACTAAAATCGCCGAAAAAGGTGAATCTATCGGGATCCTGCCCTCTTTGGGAATAAGTCTGGAATTTTAAAGTTTCACAAAATAAAACGATATAGCCAAGGCTACAAACGAATGAAATAGGCAGTTGACGTATTCAACAGGCAAAAAAAAGTCACTGTCGCCAGCTTTCGATCGGCAAATCTTTCAATAAGTGTATATTTACGGACACTTTGACCTTTAAATCCTGTTTTTATCTATGGCCTCAACCGTTCATAACAATTCACTTGAATGGCGTAGCCGGGTATTATAATTTTGCGGAAATTCTGTTTTCCAATTATTCTAATCTATTTATTAAATAAAAAAATCAGGTTTGTTATGAAAAAGATTGTACCTCTGTTCATTCTGGTTTTTGTTATTTTCTCCACATATTCATTTGCGCAGGTAGACGCAAGAATGCTCCAATATCCCGATGTTTCTCAGACGCAGATAACATTTTACTATGGAGGAGATCTTTGGGTCGTTTCTAAAGAGGGAGGAATAGCAAATAAACTCACCAATGCCAAAGGAGAGGAGATCCTTCCGCGTTTTTCTCCCGATGGGAAGCAAATAGCTTTCAGCGGAAATTATAATGGTAACGTCGATATTTATGTTGTCCCATCAATGGGAGGAATGGCTCAGCGTGTGACTCATCATGGAATGTTTGACCGGATGGACGACTGGTATCCCGATGGCAGCAAAATATTATATACTTCCTCAATGGAAAGCGGCAAGCAGAGATTTAATCAGTTCTATAGTGTTTCTCCTCAGGGAGGAATGCCGGATAAACTTCCACTTCCATACGGTGAATTTGGATCACTTTCCCCCGATGGGAAAATGATAGCATACACTCCTATAACGACAAGCTTCAGAACCTGGAAAAGATATCGTGGAGGAATGGCTCCCGATATCTGGATATTTAACCTTGAAACAAAAGCATCAGAAAATATTACAAATGATCCGGCTAACGATGAATTTCCAATGTGGTATAAAAACACGATTTACTTTATGTCGGATAGAAATACACAACAAAGATCGAATATTTACGCATACGATGTAAGCACAAAGCAAATAAGACAGGTGACTGATTTCAAAGATTATGATACTCACTTCCCGTCAATGGGACCTTCTGATATTGTATTCGAAAATGGCGGAAAACTTTATCTCCTGGATCTTGCCTCAGAAAAATATCATGAGGTTAAAGTTGATGTGGTAACAGATGAATCAACACTGCTGCCGCATGCTGAAAATGTCAGCAAGCTGATACAAAGCTTTGTACTTTCCCCCGATGCAAAAAGAGGTGTCTTTGAAGCTCGCGGCGATGTATTTTCAGTCCCGGCTGAGAATGGGCCTGTTATTGATCTGACAAACACTTCCGGGTACGCTGAACGTTATCCATCCTGGTCACCCGATGGAAAATATATAGCCTATTGGAGTGATAAATCCGGAGAATATGAGCTCACGCTAAAAGATCTGGAAAAACCTGAGAGTGAAAAAAAATTAACCTCATATGGTCCGGGTTACAGATATCAGTTATATTGGTCGCCCGACAGCAAACAGATAGCATTTATTGATAAAGCAATGGTTATCTATATTTATAATGTCGATAAAGATAAAACGATTCAAGTCGATAAAGAAAAAAATATGTATGAGGGTAATCTTCAGAGCTTTGCTGTAAGCTGGTCGCCTGACGGCAGATGGATTGCCTATCAGAAAGATACAGAAAATAATCATACAGCAATTAGTCTGTTCGATACAAAAGACGAAAAGGTTTATCAGGTGACCTCGGGATATTATAATGATATGCAGCCCGTTTTTGATCCTGATGGAAAATATTTATTCTTCTTAACGAACAGGAATTTTAATCCTGTTTACAGCGATATTGATAACAGCTTTGTTTATCCAAACTCCACTAACATTGCAGCGGTTTCTCTGGATAAAGATACCCTCTCACCAATGGCTCCCAAAAATGATGTGGTAGAAATAAAGAAAGAGGATGAAAAGAAAAAAGATGAGGATAAAAAGGATGAGGATAAAAAGGAAGAAAAATCAAAAGAGACAAGCATTACTCTAAACGGCTTCGAAGAGAGAATTGTAATCCTTCCGCCTGAAGGCGGGAATTATACCGGCCTGCAGACTGTTAAAGGAAAAATTATTTATATGAAGCTTCCCCGTTCCGGTTCGTCTGATCAAAAAAGATCAATAATGTATTATGACCTTGATAAGCGTGAAGAAAAGACTGTTGTAGCTGATATAAATAATTTTGCTGTTTCAGCGGACGGCAAAAAACTTCTTGTTGCCAAAGATGGTTCATTTTTTGTGATTGATATTTCTCCTGATCAGAAGCTCGAAAAGAAAATGCCTACGGATCAGATGGAAATGACTGTTGTACCGCGTGAAGAATGGAAACAAATCTTTAATGATACATGGAGATTTGAGAGAGATTTCTTCTATGATCCGAATATGCATGGAGTTGATTGGAATGCAATGAGAGAACATTACGGAAAACTTATTGATTATGCTGTTACACGGTGGGATGTAAATTATATTATTGGTGAATTAATTTCTGAGCTCAATTCATCTCATACATACAGAGGCGGCGGCGATGCTGAAGAAGCTCCTTCAAGACCTGTAGGATATCTTGGGATTGACTGGCAGCTTGATAATGGTGCATATAAAATTAAAAAAATAATCAGAGGCGCTCAATGGGATAGTGAAGTAAGATCTCCTCTTGATGCACCCGGAGTAAATGTTAAGGAAGGTGATTATATACTTGCGGTCAACGGAATTCCTTTGGATATAACAAAAGATCCATGGGCAGCTTTTGAGGGCCTGGCCGGTAAAACTATTCAACTGACTGTTAACAGTAAACCTGAAATGGATGGTTCTCATAAAGTTGTTGTTGAAACTTTGAAAGATGAGACAAGATTGAGAAATCTGGCATGGATTGAATCAAACAGAAAGTATGTCGATGAAAAAACCAATGGGAAAATCGGTTATATATATGTTCCGGATACCGGCGTAAACGGACAAACTGAATTGGAAAGACAGTTTAATGCACAGTTTAATAAACAAGGTTTGGTTATCGACGAAAGGTTCAATAACGGAGGTCAGGTACCCGACAGGTTTATTGAGCTATTGAATAGAAAACCTCTTGCGTTTTTTGCAGTGAGAGATGGCGTTAACTGGCAGTGGCCTCCGGTAGCTAATTTCGGTCCTAAGGTTATGCTCATAAACGGCTGGAGCGGATCCGGCGGTGATGCTTTCCCTGATTTCTTCAGAAGGGCAGCACTGGGACCATTAGTTGGAATGAGAACCTGGGGCGGATTGATTGGAATTTCAGGTTCTCCTGCATTGATAGATGGCGGTGGTTTAACAGTGCCGACTTTCCGTCAATATAATCCTGACGGTACATGGTTCCTGGAAGGTCACGGCGTTGATCCTGATATTCAGGTTGTGGATGATCCAACTCAGCTAGCAAACGGAGTTGATCCTCAGCTTGAAAAAGGAGTGGAAACAGTGATGGACATGCTGCAGAAAAATCCACCTGTTCATCCACAGCAGCCTGCTTACCAGAACCGAAGCGTAACAGCACAATAATTATTCAAACCCAAATAAATTAATGTCAGTCTTTGCTTATCAAAGACTGACATTTCTTTTCAATTTTTCAACTAAGTTTGCCATTTAAAGAAACACTAAATTGCCTGTTATATGATTACATATCTCATATTAGGGATTACATATGCTTTCGCAGCCGCAATTCAGCCGGGACCTTTTCAGACGTTTATTATTTCGCAGACATTAAAGAATGGTTGGAAAAAAACCCTTCCTTCTGCCATTGCTCCGATACTGAGTGATATACCGGTCATTATTATTGTTCTTCTTCTTTTGACTAATCTGCCGGTTTGGTTTTTAAGGATTTTACAAACGGGTGGGGGATTGCTCCTTCTATATCTGGCTTACCAATCATTTAAATCATTCCTGAATTTTGATAAGCCAAATGATTCTGTAACGGACAGAACAGGAAACACATTCTGGAAGGCTGTGCTTGTGAATATCCTGAATCCAAATCCCTATATTGGCTGGAGCTTAATAATGGGACCACTTTTTTTGAAAGGTTATCATGAGGCATCCGGCAATGGGATTGCACTAATTGTAAGCTTTTATGTGACAATAGTAATATGTCAGATGGGTATAATAGTTTTGTTTGGATTAGCCAGGAATCTGGGTCCAAAAATTACACATATAACTTTAGGAATAGCGTCAGCAGGACTTGCAGCGTTCGGTATTTATCTTCTATATCAGGGACTGATTAATTAAAAAAACTCCAGTATATATTTTAAATAAATGCCTAATGGTCTGTATCAACGATTATAGATTCGAACATCCGGGTTCTTTTATATTGAATAATCATACTGCTTTCCTCACCTCTTCCGGTTTAACTCCAATTCTCTTTTCGCGGATATTTTTAACAATGTAAGCAGCATCCCTTGCTGCACCATGAACCATCGTTGATGAAAATGAATACAGAAAATGAAGACCGGTAAAATAAAGTCCCGGCATTTTTTCTACTATTCCCCTCGTTTGCATTAGTTCTTTATTTTTAAAAACCGGTAAATCAATCCATGAAAAGGAAGGATTAAACCCTGTGCACCATATTACATTTTTGACATTAAGTTTTTGATTATTTTCCAGGACAGGAAGTCCATCAGAAACACCTGTTACTCTTGGGACTCTAATAATCCCTGCTTTAGTAAAATCATCCGGATTAATTCTTATAAGTGGGCCACCGGCAGAAATTAATTTTGGACGTAATTTTCTTCCTACAGGAGTGCTTGTTGTAAAAATCCTGTGGAATAGAACACGCAATACCACTCTTGCAAGTATCAGTTTTGAAAGAGTACCTTCAATATTAAAAGGTATATGACCTGTGTCCCTGCCCGATAAATAAACCTTATGATTATTCCGTGCAACTTCCAAAGAAATTTCGGCACCGGAATTTCCTGCACCGACAATCAAAACATCGCCGTCCTGAAGCTGTGAGGAATTACGGTATTCCAGTGAATGCAATTGCACAATATCCTTTTTTAGTTCACTTGCAAATTTAGGTATCCGGGATACCTGAAAATCCGACATAGCAATCACAACATTTTCTGCAAGAAAAGACCCAGCGGTGGAGTTTAAACAGAAAATATCTCCTTCTTTAGTCAGACCTGTTACTTTGACTCCGGTTCTGACAGGAATTTTAAAATGAGCGGCATAAGTTTCAAGATAATCACCCATTTCATCCTTTGTGGGAAAATAATTTGGCGATGCCGGAAAAGGCAAACCGGCAAGTCTATCAAATTTGGAAGGAGTAAATAACCGTAATGAATCCCACCGTTTACGCCAGGAATCTCCCACTCTCTCATTTGCATCAAGTATTAAAAAAGGAATTCCGGCTTTAGATAAATAATATCCAACCGATAATCCAGCCTGACCGGCACCAATCACTATAACTTTATAAAAATCATGCTCGTACATTTCTCACTCCATCTAATTATTATTTAATTTATTCCGGTTCCAATATATAAGCGGTTATGGAATCAAAAATCAGGGGTACTACGTAATTTTTAAGATTGCTACACGTAGATCTAATCATGATGAAAGTAATATTAGAATATCAGGTTATTTTTAATGGCATAAGATGCAGCATAAGCACGGGCAGATTTACCTGAAATCCCGAGTTTGCCGTATATATTCGTAATATGCTTTTCAACGGTACGGACGCTCAAAAAAAGTTTTTCAGCGATTTCCTCGTTATTACTTCCACCGGATATTAAACGGAGCACTTCCAGTTCCCTGCCGGTAAATTCATATTCATTTTTATTTCCGGCATTATCTTTATATATTTTTTTAAGAATTGATTTCGCCGTTTCAAAATCCTTCTCTGCACCTAATTCCTTAAATATTGAAATGGCAGAATTTATTTCTGCTTCAGCCTGTGTATGATAATTGAGACAGAGCAATGTTTCCGCCAGAATAATTTTAGTACGCGCAGATTCAAAGGGTGCAGCTATTGAATCATAAATATCCACAGCATCCTCGAGATTTTGTCTTGCCTGACTAAAATTATTTATCGCATGATTATAATAACCTTCTGCACTCAAATATGCTGCTTTCAGAGGTCTTGTATTTATCGACTCTGCAATATCCTTTAATTCGATAAGCATACTTTTTGCTTCATCCATCCTCTTCAATTTGACATAAATCTTCACAAGCAATTCTATTACTGATGATTTCTCGGCTTTCTCTTCCGGGGAAAATCTACGCAAAAATCTTTCAGCCATATTCAGACTGTTCTCAAATTCACCTTTATCAAAAAATAAATAAGCAAAGTATAACTGCTTAAGCGGATGCGAATCCACGGTGTCTAATAAT
>DATICR010000366.1:0-9939 GCA_035456745.1 Ignavibacteriaceae bacterium | reverse complement strand
AAAAACTGCTCGAGGGTATAAGCGGTATTCTTGTTCCGGGAGGATTCGGTGAGAGAGGGATTGAAGGAAAGATTAAGGCCGTTAGATATGCACGCGAAAATAATATTCCTTACTTTGGTATTTGTCTCGGCATGCAGTGTGCAGTGATCGAATTTGCAAGAAATGTCTGTGGAATTATCAATGCAAATAGTTCCGAGTTCAAACAAAATAAATACAGCGTTATCGACTTAATGCCTGAACAAAAGAATATAAAGAATCTTGGTGCAACAATGAGGCTTGGTTCATATCCTTGTAATATTCAGCCCGGGACTAAAACAATGAAAGCTTATAAGGTAGCGTTTATTTCTGAGAGACACAGACACCGCTATGAGGTTAATAATAAATTCAGATCTATACTTACACAACACGGTTTGATCTTAAGCGGACTTTCACCTGACAGGGAACTTGTTGAGATGATTGAGCTGCCTGATCATCCATGGTTCATTGGCTGCCAGTTTCATCCAGAATTAAAATCAAGAGCAACAAAAGCACATCCATTGTTCAGAGAATTCGTTAAGGCAGCATTGGTTTTTTCTGATGAAAAATCTCTTGCTGCTCAAACTGCTTAATTCACATCATAAACGACTATTACAGAAATAATGAAATTAATATCTATTCCGGTTATCATTCTACTTTTTACACCGGTATTGTTATCTCAGCAATATATTGAAAGGCAAATTTCTTCGGGTCTTGATGCCTGCTATAACTTTAATTGGGAACAGTCAGATCAGATCTTTCAGAATTTGATCGAAAAATATCCTGATGATCCCCGTGGGTATCAATTTAAATCCAGTATTTATTTATGGTATTACCTTGGCGGCAAAGACAAAGATAACCTTGACGAATTTGAAAATTATTCCGATCTAGCTCTGAAAAAGGGCGAAGCCATTACCGATAAAGATGAAAATAATGAAATGGCCTTATATTGTCTGGGCGCCTGTTATAATTACAGAGCTATAGCTTTCGGTAAGGCAGGAAATTTTCTTGATGCGGCTTGGGCAACAAAAAAATCCGAATCTTACTTGTCAAAAGTACTGGAATTAAATCCGCACAGATATGATGCATACCTGGGTCTCGGGTTATATAATTTTGCTGTGGCCCAGATTCCTTCCGCTTTTAAATGGGCACTCAATCTTGTTGGGATTAGCGGCAATAAGGAAACCGGGGTAAAATATATTGAGATGGCAGCTGAGAACGGAAATTATGCTAAAGTTGAGGCACAATATTATCTCGCCCAAATAAATATGGATTTTCTTATTGATTATGAATCTTCAGCAGCTATACTTAAAAGGTTGGTTAAAAGATATCCTAAGAATATTTTATTCATATACTCTTATGCCGTACTTCAGATGAGACAAAGAAATCTCTCTCAGGCTGAAATTTTACTTGATAGGGTTATCAAAGCTAATGACAGAAGGTTTAATCAAATAACTTCTTTTTCATACTTCCTTAAAGGAGATATAAACTTCAGAAATAATAAACCTGATTCCGCCAAAACATATTATCTTCATTTCCTTAATGAGGCTGAGGATAATGATTATACTGGTATTGCAAGCTACCGTATTGCTATATGTTATGAAGTTACGGGAGACAGAGAAGAAGCAGTTAAATATTTTCAAAAAGCACAAACCGGGAATATGGATCTTGATGATGATATTTATGCAAAAAGGAAGGGAGAAATTTATGCGGGACGAAGCTTATCTTCCTCCGAACTGAACCTTATATTTGATTATAATCTGATTGAGGCCGGGAAATATAAAGCTGCATATGATTCCATTACTTCTCTGCTTCCATCAATCCAGGCACCAAAAATAAGAGCTGAAGCATTGCTCTATAAGAGTGATGCCGCTTATTATATGGGAAATTATCAGGAATCGATCGAACTGGCAGAACAGGCTCTTGATGGAGATCAATCAAATGAGAAATGGATAATTCCATATTGTTACTATAATATTGCAAGAGCAAATAAAAAGATTGGCAACCTGGAAGAAGTTAAACTCAACTCAGAAAAGGCTGAAGAAGAAAATAATTACGATTATCAGAACAAGCTGAAAAATTTATTATATCCCCTACAGGAAGATTCCATTAAGATTAAATAGTGAAAATTCCTTTCGTTATTCGATTATATTGATTGACTCTATTTCACTATTTAGGTAATTTTCGACAATATTTATTAAGCATTTGATTTGAAAGTAGCTGTCTTTGTTTCGGGAAGAGGATCTAATCTTCAGTCAATTTTGCAATCCCGGGAATTAGCAGACCTGATCGAAATAAAAGCTGTAATAAGTGATAAAGTTGAGTGCGGCGCCTTCGAAATTGCAAAGAAATTTTCTGTCCCAACCTTCAGCCTTGGTGAAAAGGACGGATTAATAAGTTATAAAGACCTTTCCAATTTTTTATCTCAACTTGATATCGATCTTATTGTACTTGCTGGTTTTCTTAAACTAATTCCTGCTGAAGTCGTAAAGAAGTATAAATTAAAAATAATAAATATTCATCCCGCACTCCTTCCGTCATTCGGCGGGAAGGGAATGTACGGTATGAATGTTCATCGTGCAGTTTATAATTCTTCAGCCAAAGTATCCGGAGCTTCTGTACATTTTGTCGATGATATTTATGATAACGGAAGTATAATTGCCCAGGAGTGTGTGGATATCAGGGATGTTAAGTCCCCCGAAGAAATTGCAGAAAGAGTACTTCAGGTCGAACATCGCATTTTACCAGGCGTTATAAAATTGCTGGCAGAAAATAAAGTGCAGATGATAAACAATCGTGTTGAAGTTTCTGAATAATTATGAAAGAAAAAATTGAAAAAATTAGCGTTAATTAGTGTTTCAGATAAAGCAGGATTAACCGAATTTGCAAGAGAACTTGTAAATCTTAATTTCCAGATTATTGCCACAGGAAATACCGCTAAAAAACTTTCCGCAGAAAATATAGAAGTAACTGAAATAAGTACTTTGACCGGTTTCCCGGAAATATTTGAGGGCAGAGTGAAAACTTTGCACCCTAAAATATTCGGTGGAATATTAATGAGAAAAGACAACAGGGAAGATAAAAAACAAGCGGAAGAGAATGATATCCTTCCTATCGATATTGTTTGTGTAAATCTCTACCCTTTTGTTAAAACAGCATCCAACCCGGAGTCGACATTTGAAGATATAATTGAGAATATTGATATAGGCGGCCCCAGTCTTCTGCGAGCAGCGGCCAAAAATTATAAATTTGTTTCTATTCTGACCGATCCGGGTCAATACCATCCATTCCTGGAAGAACTGAAAAAAGGTGAGATTTCAAATAACACGAGGCTTAATCTTGCAATTGCAGCATTTTCACACACCGCAGCTTATGATACTTATATCGCAAATTTCCTTGAGGATCGGTTCTCGATACCCCGCTCATATATAAGGATAAATTTTAAAAGAGAAAAAGATTTAAGATACGGAGAAAATCCACATCAGTCTGCCGCCCTTTTTGGAGATTTTCAATCATATTTTGAAGTGTTCCATGGAAAGGAAATTTCGTACAATAATATCCAGGATTTACTTGCAGCGGTCGAACTTTCCGAAGAGCTTGGGGATACAAATTGTGTTATAATCAAACATCAAAACCCCGCCGGGGCGGCGATAGCGAAAGACTCCCAGGAAGCTTATATAAAAGCATTAAGATGTGACCCGGTTTCAGCCTATGGTGGAATCGTAGTCTTTAGTAAAGAAGTCGACTCATCTCTGGCTGAGAAATTAAACGAGATTTTTCTTGAAATTATATGTGCTCCATCTTATACTGAGGAAGCGGTACAGATTTTGTTAAGAAAGAAGAACAGAAGATTATTAAAACAATTAAAATCAATACGTGTGGACAAGCTGAATTATAAGAATATACCAGGTGGGGTTATCGTTCAGGATGCCGACAGGGTTACCCTGGATAAGGATAAAATTGAGATAATAACGGAAAAAAAGCCCACCGAAAAGGAACTTAATGACCTAAATTTTGCCTGGGTGGTAGCAAAGCATACGAAATCAAATGCAATAGTTTTTGCAAAGAATAACGCTACTCTTGCAGTTGGAGCGGGACAAATGTCAAGGCTTGATTCGGCAAAAATTGCTTCAATAAAGGCGCAGGAGCATGGACTGGATTTAACCGGATCAGTTGCAGCTTCTGACGCATTTTTCCCCTTCCCAGACACTCTTCTTGAAATCATTAAATATGGTGCCGTTTCAGTTATTCAACCTGGGGGATCGGTGAGAGATAGCGAAGTAATCGAAGCTGCAAATCAGAATAATATATCAATGGTATTTACAGGAATCCGACATTTTAAACACTAAGAGGATAAATGGGTCTATTTGATTTTTTCTCAGCTGATATTGCGATGGATTTAGGTACAGCTAATACTCTTATATACGTTAAGGGTAAGGGCATAGTGCTTAATGAACCATCAATCGTTGCATTTGACAAAAATACGAAAAGAATTATTGCACTTGGCAATAAGGCTAAAGAAATGCAGGGAAGGGAACACAAGGAAATACGTGTTACCCGGCCAATGCGTGATGGAGTCATTGCCGATTTCGAGATTGCCGAAGGAATGATAAGAGCTTTTATTAAAAAAGTAAGAGCAGGTACTTTTTCTGCAAGAAGAGTTGTGGTCGCTGTTCCAAGCGGTGTCACAGAAGTGGAGAAAAGAGCGGTCAGGGACAGTGCTGAACATGCAGGTGCAAAAGAGGTTCATTTAATAGCTGAACCTATGGCTGCTGCAATCGGGATTGGAATTGATGTCGAAGCGCCTGTTGGCAATATGATTATTGATATAGGGGGTGGCACAACCGAAATTGCTGTAATAGCTTTATCCGGAATAGTTAATGAAGAATCTATCAGAATTGCCGGCGATGAAATGAATTATGCTATCATGCAGTACTTTAAAAAGAATCACAATATCCTTATCGGTGAAAGAACTGCTGAAGCGATAAAATGTGAGGTCGGTTCTGCCGTTCCTTTAAAAGAAGAAATTACTATTCAGGTAAAAGGCAGGGATCTTGTCGGAGGTATACCTAAAACAACAGAAGTTAGTTCAGTGGAAATCAGAGAAGCCCTAAATGAAGCAGTTGTTCAGATTGTTGATGCCGTACGGCAGTCACTGGAAAGAACTCCTCCTGAACTATCTGCAGATATTCTTGACAGGGGTGTAATGCTGACCGGCGGGGGCGCTCTGCTTAAAGGTATTGATGAACGTATTAGAATGGAAACAAATCTTCCTGTTCACATTGCCGATGATCCGCTCACTGCAGTGGCACGCGGTGCAGGAAAAGTTATTGATAATTTAAATCATTATTCAAAAGTATTAATTCGTAACCGCAGATATTGATGTTTAGATTTTTGCCTAAAACTTGGGAAAATTTTAAGGAATATATTATACTTGTTTTACTTTTAATCATCAGTCTTTTTATCCTTTCTCAAAATCGGAACACTAAAATTCGTCAGGTTAAAGCCATCGCTTTTGGAAGCTTCGCTGCTGTTACTTCAGTGGTAAGCGATGTAATCCATGTATCAACTTATAAAAAAGAAAATGAACGCTTAAGGGAAACCAACGCCAGCCTGATGCTCGAGGTAAACCGTTTACGTGAATACGGAATTGTTAACAAGGAGTTAAAAAAACTACTCGAATTGAAAGACACCGTTCATTATCCTCTTATTCCTGCTGCGGTTGTTTCAAAACTTTCGTCAAAGTCTCAGGGAAGCATCACTATAAATGCCGGAATAAATGATAGTATAAGACCGGGTATGCCTGTAATAAATGACCGCGGATTGATAGGAGTGGTTACCTCAGTTTCACAGGATTATTCAATTGCAAGGACTTTACAGAATATCGATCTGAAATTAACAGTGAAAGATGAGCGAAGCAGAATAGATGGAGTTATGAAATGGAATGGCGAGGATCTCGTAATTGTGGATGTTCCAAAAACTTATGATATTGAACAAGGCGACAGAATTATTACTTCTGATATCAGTTCAATTATATCAGTCCCTATTCCTGTGGGAGTAATTGTTGGTCTTAGTAAAGTTGAAACCGGAATTTTTAATGAAGCTAAAATAAAGCCATTTGTGGATTTTGGCAGTGTGGAAAATGTGTTTGTTGTTGGAATAGTTGAGAGTAAACAAAAAAATAACCTGGAGTTAAATTTTTTCAATCGTAAGTAAATGCGTTCTTATTATATAATCTCAATTCTGCTTTTCTTTCCATTGTTGATAATCCAGACTACAATTGTGCAGCTTGTAGCCATAAACGATGTTGTCCCTGATCTGATATTAATACTTCTCGTTTTTTATTCTGTTAAATACGGTCAGTTATATGGTACAATCCTGGGATTCATTTATGGTTTTCTTTTTGATCTGTTTACCGGTAGTTTGCTTGGCAGCGCAATGGTTTCTAAAACTTTAGCCGGATTTATCGCAGGTTATTTTTCTAATGAAAACAAAAGAGAAGGATACCTGAAATCATATGTTTTTTCCATTATAGTCCTTCTTTGCACCTTGATTGATGCCACTGTTTATTCCTTTTTTTCTGCGGTTGATCTCAATAAAAGTATTGTCGTTTTATTCTTTGAGCAATCAATGCTTCCGGCACTTTATACATCCGTGATTAGTATAATAGTTTCAATATTTTATCCTAAAAGGAGTATGGAATAGTTGATTCCGTCAGGTTTTGGTTCAGCACAGAGGAAATCCGTAATTTTTGTCATTATTTCTGCCACCTTTACTCTATTGATATTCAGATTGTTCCAGATGCAGATAATTAACTATAAGGAATATGACGAACAATCTGCTAACAACAGCATAAAAGCTATTGAACAAGTCCCTTTGAGAGGTGTATTTCTTGACCGAAACGGTACAATTGTGGTCAGTAATATTCCTGCTTATACTCTTCGGATTACTCCTGCTGATTATGATCGCAGCTTAAACAAAATTATTGAAAATGTAATTGATGTGGATCCAGGCTATATAGATAAAATTCTTTACAATAACAGGATATATTCCAAGTACATACCAATCAGAATTAAAAGAGGAATAGATTTCAAAACAGTTTCTTGGCTTGAAGAGAATTCTGAATTTCTGCCCGGGGTTGATTATATAGTTGAAATGCAGCGTGGTTATCCGGCCGGAATTATGGGTTCCCATATGTTTGGATATAACAAGGAAATTTCACCTGGACTTCTTAAAAAAGAAAATGAATATTATGATCCGGGAGACTATATAGGTTATAATGGAATAGAAAAAGCATATGAAAAATACCTTAGAGGGGAAAAAGGATATAATTATGTACTTGTTGATTCCAGGCGGAAAGAGATCGGCAGGTTCAAAAACGGCAGTGCAGATTTGGCTTCAATAAAGGGTGATGACCTTGTGCTGGGTATTGATGCAGATGTTCAGAGAGCGGGAGAAAATGCTTTCAGAGAAGGAGGATACCGCGGGGCATTTGTAGCAATTGAACCAAAGACAGGAGAAGTCATCGCTCTTGGCAGTTTTCCTGATTATGACCTGAACCAGTTCTCTTATGTGACTACAAAGGAATTTTTAAATTATTTGTACACTGATAAGGATAAACCTCTTTTTAACAGAGCTACTATGTCAATGAAACCCCCCGGATCTACTTTTAAATTAATGGAAGCTGCATCTGCACTTGACCTTGGAGTAATAACCACAAGCAATACTTTTTACTGCGGTGGAGGATTTACGTTTGGAAGATTTTTCAAATGCGATGGTGTTCATGGAAGTTTGAATGTAATTCACGCTATCGAAAAATCATGCAATACTTTCTTCTATAATCTGATATATAAAATCGGATTAGATAACTGGTATAGTTATGCAAAAAGGTTTGGTTTTTCCGAAAAAACAGGCATCGATATTGGTGAGGAAGCAAAAGGATTTATTCCGAATTCAAAATATTATGAAAAAATCTATGGTCCAAACTGGCCGAGGAGTATAATGGCCAGTCTGGGAATCGGTCAGGGTGAGGTGAGTGTAACTCCTATTCAGCTTGCCAAGTATGTATCTATTATAGCGAATGACGGTGTGACATATGCTCCTCACATTGTAAAAGGATACCTTGATAATAAGACTAAAGAATTTGTGCCGTTCAAATTTGATAAAATCGATGTAGGCATCGATAAAAAAGTACTTGATATTGTAAAGGAAGGAATGTTCCTGGTGGTTAACGGAGCGGGAACAGCAGGGAGGATAAGATCAACTGAGATACAAATTGCAGGGAAAACAGGTACTGCTCAAAATCCTCATGGAAAAGATCATGCACTTTTTATTGGATTTGCTCCCTTTGATAATCCTAAAATAGCCGTTGCTGTTGTAGTCGAAAATGTCGGATTTGGCGCAACTTATGCCGCTCCGATTGCCCGCAAAATGATTGATGCATACCTCTTAAAGGGCAGGATAAAAGAGAATGAAGAGAATAAATATGAACAAAAATTACAGCCGAATATAATAGGAGCTTCTCTTGAGAATTGATTATAAACTCCGGGATAAATTTGATTTTGGACTTTTCATTCCTTGTCTAGTTTTATTTTGTATAGGCCTTGCAGCAATTTATAGCTCTACAATTCATCATCCTACTGCTTCCGGAAATTTTGAAAAACAATTAATATGGGGAATAGGTGCATTCCTTATTTTCTTTATTACTTATTCTGTTCCAACCAATTCTTTCAGATTGATCGCTATTCCATTATATCTTTTGTCATTAATCCTGCTCGCAGCAGTACTAGTAATGGGTAGACAAATTTCGGGTGCCAAAAGCTGGCTAGATCTCGGAAGTGTTGGTTTTCAGCCGTCAGAGTTTGCTAAAATCGGGACTATACTTGTAATATCAAAATATCTTAGCCGCAACAATTCCAATATAGAATCATTCCAGGATATAATATTTGCTTTAATAATAGGATTAATCCCTGTTGGGTTAATTCTTTTAGAACCTGATATGGGGACGGCTCTCGTTTTTATTGGAGTGATATTGTTGATGATTTTTTGGAAGGGAATCAGTCTGTTTGGATTGTTCATTGTTTTGAGTCCGGGGATAGTAGCTTTATCTTCATTATTCGGACTCTATTATTTTATAGGGGCAATCATTTTAGTAATTATAGCCCTGCTCCTTTTCAGAAAGGATATATTTTATAGCGGATCTATTTTTGCTCTTAATCTTGCAGCGGGATTTTTTGCGGATTATGTATACAGGGTGCTGAGCCCTCATCAGCAAAACAGAATAAAATCTTTTGTCGATCCGATGGCTGATCCTCTCGGCGCAGGATATAATGCGATACAGGCAAAGGTGGCAATTGGTTCTGGTGGTTTTTGGGGCAAAGGATTTCTTGCAGGAAACCAGACACAACTACAATTTATACCTGAGCAATGGACTGATTTTGTCTATTGTGTAATTGGAGAAGAATTCGGATTCATTGGAAGCTTTATAACTCTGGTATTATTTCTAATTATATTTATAAAAATCCTTAGAATAGCTTCCAACGCTAAAGATGAATTTCTCAGTCTTGTAACAATCGGAATTCTCGGAGTATATTTTGTTCATCTGGTTGTAAATATCGGAATGACCGTAGGAATAGTGCCGGTAATCGGAATACCTTTACCTTTCGTTAGCTACGGCGGCAGCTCACTCATGGTAAATATGTTCATGCTTGGAATAACAGCAAATGTCTACCGTACAAGAAAAAATTATACATAGTTCAGAAAAAACCCTGGATCTATCAACTATGATTCATCTCAGTAATTGTCTTGCTGTTTGTGGCAATGATATACCCGATGGTAAAGTCTGTTTCCTTTGGAATTAATGATGTTCAAAAACTTTAAATAATAATGGATGTTTCAGACAAGTTACTAAAAAAAAATAATGAG
>DATICR010000365.1:0-2539 GCA_035456745.1 Ignavibacteriaceae bacterium | reverse complement strand
ATGTTTAATAATAATATAGATGTAAAGGAATGAATAAACAGGATATTGATGCATTATCCTCTCAGTTAAAGCAATGGGGTAATTTCAATTCGGGAGCACTTTTTTTAGCTAAAACGATATGCCGCCTTAATAATTGGCCGTATGGTGAAATATGGCAGCCGGATAAGAACGATGAGTTTATGGTTTGGACAGGATACTGGAATAAAAAAGAGAATTATTTTGATAAATTTTCCAGGTTCAGCTCATTACATAAATTTGCAAGGGGCGTTGGCTTGATTGGCAAGACCTGGCTGACGAAAAAACTGCAGCGGATGGAAGAAATTTCCAGTACTGCTGATTTTTTGCGGTCCGGAATTAATTCTATCTCAGGACTTAATTATGCAGTAAGTTTTCCGATTTTAAATGATGAGAAAGTTCTTTGCATACTCTGTTTCTTTCTTCAAAAATTCAGTGACGAAGATAAGCAAAGTGTTGAATTGCTCTCTGGTTACTCAGAAGAACTTGGAAAGATTTTGATAACACTGGGTTAATTATTTATAAAGAAATAAATTCAAAGTTGGTGGAATGACTCTGAAGATAAAATTCTAAGTTCAGAATCGTTCTCCTTTGGCTTCCCTCAAATGGCTGCCGACAGATCTTATTCTTCCCCACATTGAATAAAAAAATATAATAAATGCAATTACCTGCAAAGTAGAAGTTATCGTTATCAGGTAATTTATCCATTTAGTAAAAAGTATACCTGCCATCACCTGAAAAATAAATCTTAAGCCGGTCGCTGAGGTTATAAGATAATATGTAAAAAGGATTAACCCGGGTCTATATCTTTTATCTTCTTTTTCCGGCTTTGGGAAGAACCATAATGCCACACCCATTATCATCATCATCACTGAACCGACTAATATTATATGTGTGTGTGCTGATATCATTTCCTGTGAAACTCCTGTTCCGGAAATGTATCGGGAAAAAGACATATAAATTCCTGAGGCCAATCCAATAAAAAGAAATATTAAACTGGTTTTAATGAAATATCTGACGGTTGAAAACATAATTTCCCTCAAAATCCCAATTGTTCTTTAGCAGCTTCGCTCATCAGTTTTGGTGTCCAGGCCGGTGACCAGACAAGATTCACTACAACCTCTGCTGAAGGTGCAAGATGCACCAGACATTCTTTAACCCATCCGGGCATACTGTTGTGCATGGGACAACCTTTTGTGGTTAAGGTCATATCAATTGTAATCCGATCCTCTTTTATCTCAATCCGGTAAACTAAACCAAGGTCAACAATATTAATCCCTATTTCGGGATCAATTACTGTTTTTAGAGCTTCAAGTACATGATTTTCATTTAAATTCATAATTACTTCGTAAGAATTTTTATAATGTTAATAATAAAAAGAGAAACACTAATCAGCATGATAATGAAGGCAATCAATAAAAGAAAATTTATATTAAGCACAATAGAGATAACCGTTCCAATTAAACCTGCAAGCATAGAATAATATTCAATTTTTGCCAGTCTCTCATTATACATTTCCCTGAGCATTGGAACTTTCTCAATTCCGGCTTTCCTGCTGTACTTATGATACCAGGTAAGAAAGGGAAGTATTTTATACATTTGTCCGATAATAAGCATTGAGATAAATCCAAAAAATATCAAATAACCATATGCCAATGATATGTTTGTTGAAGCAGGGTAATCGACAAAAAGAAATGAAAATCCTAGCAGGGTAGTAATCCCGAGAACTATGTATGCAGAAAAGGTAAACTTTAAAGCTATGTCAAGTTTTTTTCTTAACCTGTTTTTAAATATTATATAAACCTGATAAAGAAAAAAGAAAATACCAACAACAATCAGTATGGCTGATATAAGATAAAAAATATTTGACTCAGGCAAATGAAGAAGAATAATAAGACCTATCAAACCTGCATTGATAAATCCGAATGCCCATTTGCCGCTTATAATTGAAAAGTTATGAGATAATGTAAACATTGAAATAAGCTTAAATGTTACTCCCATAATTACCATACTAACCCATCCTATTACTGCAATGTTAACATGATAGCCGAGATAAACTAAATGACTTTTGGAAAAATATGGATGCCATAAATTTAGAGCCATCATTAATCCGACAATCGCAGTAATTAATAGATAGAATAATGCAGCTGATAAGTATGTACCTGTGATATTCCATTCTTTGACCTGTGTTAGGGTCACAATTATATTGATCAGGAAGAGAAGTATAGCCAGATTAATGAGTGAAGCTCCTATGGTTAAGGGAAGATCAATCAGAAAAAACCAGAAACTGTAAACGAGAGTAAAAACACCAAATGTGAATATCCAGAATTGAATTTTGGCAAGAAGCTCACTAAATAGCTTTACCTGTAGAACAACCGGGATAAGCTGAAACAGAGCTCCGAATATTATCATTGTTATCCATCCCAGAGTGGCAATATGTGTTAATGCGAGGATTTTAGGTTGAAAGTGATGTCCATGGAAAGTCGTATAGTTTAATACCAGCAGAATATTCAAAATGAAGAAT
>DATICR010000364.1:0-4501 GCA_035456745.1 Ignavibacteriaceae bacterium | reverse complement strand
CAATTATAAAGAATACAATAATTTCACCACTTGGATTAAATAATTTTTAATTCACTGAAAATCCAAGGTTAACATAAAGGATGGGTGTCTCTCTGTACTCGATTCCAAAATTTATTCCCGATTCCAGCTCCAGATAAATATTTTTTGAGACTTTGAATAACCTGGAACCATTAAAACCATAAGCGGAGACCGGAAAATGCCATAAAGTTAAAGTCATATAGCCAAAATCTGCTCCCATGATGAAATCCCCGAATTTAATTTCCGGACCCGCTTTCACATAAAAAGGAAAAAATCCATTCGTATAAATAATTATCCCGGCATCAAATGATAAACCAAATTCAAATCCCTGAGAATCTTTATTCAATTCAGTTGCCCGGTAACCAAAATCAAAAAATGAAGTGTTTCCATCTGCTTCAAAAAACTTTCCGCTTGCATAACCACCTGCTAATTTTAATCTCGACAGAGTTTTCGATTCTGTATTTACGGTATCGGTAAAAGTCTGGGAATTTACTGTCTGTGAAAAGAGCAATAAGCACATTACAGAATAAAATATTTTTAACATTGCTTATTCTATTTCATTACCTATGAAAAGGTTTATTGAATTTAATCAGAAGTATCAAGATGATCCCAGTAACGATTGCGCCTTAAACATATCCCCGGTATCTTTTTATTATTGCATTTGAAAATTAAGGGAAATTGAGAAGAGAGACAAGAACAATAGGCAGGAGCAACCCCGCGGGGATACACAGGGCGGGATCTTCATCGCGCTGGGAAGGGGGTCTACGTTTCACTCCGACTGCACTACGATGGCAAAAGCAGGAAAATTAGTAGGCAGGAGCAGTATGCAAAAGGCAAAAATTAAAAAAGATGATGAGTCTGCACCTGGCAAGTCATCAGTCAACAGTCATCAGTCGGCAAATTGTTCAACATATGTATTAACTTTTTTATTGATGGGTTGGCCGAGAATGGTAATGGCGAATGAGTGAATGGCTGAATGTTTGAATGATTGAGTGAACTCATCCCAACCCTTCCCTTGCGAAGGGAAGGGCTTATTGACATTCATAACTTTTTATATTCATTCTATCGGTACATACATTGTCAGAAAAACATAACATTATCAATTAATATCATCCATTGTGTTAATCAATAAAAATATCTTATTTAGATTATTGATAAAAAGAAATTCAAATGTATGTCCGGCTTTTACTTTCTCTGGGCTGCCACGGTCCGGTTCGTGTTTAAAGTCCAAACCGTGGCAGCAACTGAACAATGGATCATTTCCTGCCGGAAGAAGATGATCTTGTTGCCTTGGTATTAAAGTTCTCATCTGTCAGATGGATTTTTACAGGTGAGTGATTAAATACTTCGTCCGATAATTGCGATGCCAGTATTCCGGTGAAATCGAGGTATGTACCGTCATTATATTTATCCTGCGGAACACTGAGACTAAGTTCATACGTACTGCCTTTTTTAACAAGCTTTCCTTTATTCACTCCATCAGAAAATACCTCGCAGGTATTTATGTAATTTCCCAGGTCGTCCACTATTTTCTGTGAAACAGTATTATTATAATATAACTCTCCTTTATCGAGCTTTTTTATTTGATTATTATTATTGCTGCATCCGTACAGAAAAACAGAAATTATCAGAAAAGCCAATCCCGTTACCCTGACAAAATGTGAATTCATAATTTTATTCATAAGCACCTCTCTCAAAATAATAGTGAATGAAAATAATTTACAAAAAGGAAAGACAAATTGGCGGTTATTAATTACAAACAAAGAGGGAATTACAGAAGGATTGCACGATTTGTATGTTGCATAACATTTATCAGCATAACACTAATTTTGTTCCCCTATCGTAAGATGTGTTCTCTCAAAAAAAGTAATTTCATTGAGAAATTTGTGTTTCCCCACCTCTGATCAGAGACCCGTGCTACGGAGTTTGTCCCCGAAACTCCTAATTATTAATCAATCTTCTATGATAATTTATTTGTCCCAGGTGATAATTGAAGTGATTAGTGAAATATATAAGTGCATAACCGGTTTCTCTTTCCCTGCCGCTCACATTAGACGGGAATCTTTCATAAATCCCTTCATCTTTAAGGTTGGGGAGTGATTTTTTGACAACTTCAATTGTTGCATCAATCCGGTTATTTAAATCTGCTCTTGATACATTTTTATCAGAGAATTCCAGGTCGCGGTTGCGCAGGTATCCTGTATGTCCAATTAAATTCCCGAATGTATAATTTATATTTCCCAGCAGATGCAGGCACAAATTACCCGCAGAATTTTTTATTTCACCTCTGGTAAGCCAGATATCCTTCTCATCCTCATAAAGATTGATTTCATTCTTTAATTTAGTCAAGTCATTAACCAGCATTTCCTGCAGCCAGTTTGAAAACATATATTCTCCGGTGTGATATAGTGTTTAAGTACTTTTTCTTTTTTAATGCCAAATTACTTGAAAAATTATATTGCGAGTTCAATTGTGTTATGAAGGAACTCATCCTGTAGTCCTTCCCTTGGTAAGGGAAGGACTTGTTGTCAGTCGTAACAATTTATTAATTCTGTTATCCTGTCAACCATAGTCACTTAATATAATAATTAAAATATCCTAAAAAGAATTTGCTAGAAAAACTAAAAAAAGTCAAAATTTTGAGTTTGCCCGTTAACATTACAAATCAAATGACATTATCTCCGACAAATCCCTCTCTTTCCAAGAGAGGGATTATAGGGTGAGTTCAATAAAATTAAGTCGACGCGAATACGACCAGTAGGGATTATACAATAACACACCAGAACGCGAAGTGAGCGGAACACAAATGTTCTGAGCGAAACACCGTTTCCTCTCACAATTATTTTGTAAATGCGTACAATTTTTCTCTTCTGATCTCAGACCTCTGACTTCTGAACTCTGACTTCAATCTCTCAGTCCCTAAGTCCCTAAGTCCCTCAGTTTCCAATTCTCTCAGTCGATCACTTAGTGATTGCATACAATCTTACGTTTATATAAACTCCGTCTTTCAGGTAATATTTTTTTAGCAATCCTTCCAGTTCAAATCCACATTTTTCAAGTACCCTGCCCGAACTTACATTATGTTCAAACACGGTAGCTTCAATTCTTTCAAGGTTTAATGTATCGAAACCATAGACGCAGAATTTTTTAACCACATTAGTCATAATTCCTTTATTCCAGTATTGTCTTGCAAGCCAGTAACCCATTTCATCCTTATGGGACGCCATACCGTATTTCATATGATAGCTAATTCCGCCGATCAGTTGTCTGGTCTGATTCCGGATAGCAAAATTCAGCAGCAGTCCCGTTTTCTTTTTACTCTCCTCAACATATTTTATCCACCAATCGGCGTCCTTTGCCGTATACGGGTAGGGAAGCCGGAGCGTATTATTATATATTTCTTTATCAGTAAGATACAGGATCAGGTTCTGCTTATCCTTTTTTGCAGGCTGATCCAGATAAATATTATCATCGATCACTATTTTAGTTTGTCGCAGAAGCTTATACATAATTTAATTATAGAATTGACGAATTAACGAATTGTCGAATTAAATCTGCCTGTCAACTAGATAAACCGGCAAGGTAGGTTCGAAAATTCGCGAATTCGTCAATTGGTAATTATTATAAATATTCCTTATTAGTAATTTTCGTGTCGTAAATTTTCCACTGGCCGTCAATTTTATGCATCGTATGAATACCTTCCAGCCGGTAATCCCTGAATGACGGACCTTTAATTTTTTTAACTATCTGAACAAACTGCACCTTTGCCTCGTTGTCATTCATTTGAGTAATCTTTACATCTTTTACCTGGTAATTAAGATCAAAATTACCATATAGATTAGACTTTATCTCTTCCAGCTGGTCGTAATTTTTATTCTCCTTATCTATTGTCTGCATATACGCATTAATATCTTCATTATTTTCGGCTTCGTTATTTTTATTTATCACATCCTTAATAGCCTGCTCTTCTTTACTCCTGTCGGATCCGCAGCCGGCAAAAAGCAAAGCAGCAAACAAAAACAAGTAAATAATTCTCATTTTTCCACTCCCGTAAAAATTTAGTGTAATAATATAATATAGAAAGAATTAGCGAATTATCGAATTTACGAATTAGCGAATCTGCATCAGACCATATCTGTCCAAAATAAAGTATATAAGTTGGAAGAATGGATAAGCATCCCGATCCTATCGGGATCAGTCGGAGCGTAGCGAAGATCCCGCTCCCAGCGGGACGTAAATCATAAACCTATTATAGAAGAGAATGGCCAAATAATTGACCCTTTCCTCATTCTAACCATCATAAATATCTGCGTTTATCTGCGGAAAAACTATTTAATAATAGCTATGAATATATAATTGATTAATGGGGGGATTAAAAATGAATGACGAAAAATACTTCTCTGTTTTACCTCAAATGCAATTTTTTTTGAGTGCTCTAAAAATAATTTGGACAGCAGTGAGCTGTCCGGTTCATTCAGAAAAT
>DATICR010000363.1:0-9340 GCA_035456745.1 Ignavibacteriaceae bacterium | reverse complement strand
GTCTTCTTATGGTATAGATGCTTCAACAGTTGATCCACGGACAATAAAAATTTATAATAATGGAGGGAAACCACTGCCTGAAATTCCTGAGAGCTCCAGGCCTGCAGATCTTCTGGAAAATGCGATAATAGTTCAGGGTGAAAATGATGGTAAATTTGATCAGCAGGATTATATCCTTTTTTACGGCAGAGGCAATAATTTCTGGGATTATGACACGTCCTCTCACACTTTTAAAAGAGAATTCAATGTCTATACCAATCATAATTATTACTGGATAACAGCCGGTGGTACTAATGGTAAAAGAGCATTAAATGAATCTAGCCTTAATCAGACGGGTGTTTATACCCAGACATCAAGTAAAGGATTTGTAAGCAGAGATGATGAAAAAATAAATATCGGTAATTCAGGAAGAAATTTTTTGGGAGATGTTTTTACCAATCTTAATACATCGGAAACATATACTAATAAACTTGATGGCAGGATTGATGGTATTCCGATTAAGTATAAATTAAATTTTGTCACAGCCTCATCCAATGCTACGGCAATTGAAGTACGCGAAAATAACACTGTAATCTGGAATCAATATATGAGCACAGGTGTTAGTGGATACGTCGATGGAACACCATATCAGAGTACAGTCTATTTTAATAATACTCTTCCTGACAATAGAAGCGTATTAAAGTTTACGTTTACTCCAAATTCGGGTTCAGCTGTCGGATATCTCGATTATTTTGAAATTACATACGATAAAGAATTAAAAGCTTTTAATGATTACCTGCTGTTTTACTCCAAAGATACGACAGCAGCAATAAATTATGACCTGACAAATTTTTCCTCAAGTAATATTAAAGTTTATGATGTAACTGATTTTTCAGGAATGAAACAGGTTACTGATCTCAATATCAGCGGTGGTGAATGCAGATTCCAGTTGAATCAGCAGCAGGGTAATATATCTACATTTATTGCAGTTGGAGGTGATAATTATAAAACTCCGGCAAATCCACAGGCAGCTGAAAATTCTAATATTCATGGAATAGCCGATGGTGCAAAATTCATTATAATAACTCCTAAAGTCTTCATGGATGCAGCAAACCGTCTTAAAAATTTCCGGGAAAATGAATCAAGGAATAAACTTTCAACAATAGTTATAGATGTTGAACAGATTTATAATGAATTTTCTGGCGGTTTGCTCGATATTTCAGCAATAAGAGATTTTATTAAATATGCTTTCAACAATTGGCAAATTGCGCCCGAGTACGTTTTATTCTTCGGCAGTGGAAACTACGATTACAAGGACATCCTTGGCTATCACACTAATTTCCTGCCTCCTTATGAAACCACTGAATCTTTAAGGGAATTATATACATGGACTACAGATGATTTTTTTGTAAATCTTGATAGTGATAAGAAGACCGACCTCGCCTCAGGAAGAATAACTGCAAAAAATATTGATCAGGCAAATCAGGCAGTAGATAAAATTATATACTATGAGCAAAATAGTGACCGGGGTCCATGGCGAAATCTTATTACTCTGGTTGCTGATGACGGGTATCAGGGAGCAGTATATGGAGGTAACGATTTTACTGCCTCTTCCGAAAGACTTGGTAATATATATTTACCTTCTTCCTTTGATCTTAATAAACTCTATATGGCCGCTTATCCTGTGGTCATTACAGGTGCAGGTAAAAGAATACCGGATGGCAATAAGGCGATATTAAACGCTATGAATGAAGGGACGCTTATAATTAATTATGTCGGGCACGGAGCACCGGATTTGTGGGCAGATGAACATATTTTTGAGCAGGGTGTAACCATTCCCCAGCTTAAGAACGACAGATATTTTTTCGTTACAGCAGCCACGTGCGATTTTGGTTACTTTGATAACCCTTCTTCAATAAGTGCCGCAGAAGAATTGGTCCTTGATAATAATGCAGGAGCTATTGCTTCACTCTCCTCTTCAAGATTGGTATACCAGGAAAACAATGAACAACTTATGGATGCTTTTTTTAATGCACTTTTTAATGCTAATAACGTCGCATTGAATGGAGTTTGTGTCGGTAAAGCACTGTTCAACACCAAACAGACATTATTCGGGGAGAATGATCAGAAATATTTTCTTTTTGGTGATCCAACTCTGAAACTAATGGTTCCTGAATATTCGGCAAAAATTGATTCTGTTAATGGATTTTCAGTAGCAACCGACAGCATTCAGATTAAAGCACTGAGTCACATTCATTTGTCAGGAAGTATTCATAATTCTGATTCTACTCTTTGGAATGATTTCAACGGAGAAGGATTGTTATCTGTTTTCGATTCAAAAAGGACAGAATTACTGAGTCAGCTTCACAATTATCAGATTACCCGGCAGGGCGGTTTGATTTTCCGCGGGCGGGTATCGGTTATTAACGGTAAATTCAATCCTGATTTTGTTGTTCCCAAAGATATTTCGTATCAAAACCAAAAAGGTAAAATTGAGTTTTATTTTTATGATTCAAATTCTGACGGGCTTGGATATACGAACAATATATATGTAGGTGGTACTGACACCACTGTGGTAAATGATGGCAAGGGGCCTGATATCGAAATTTATTTCGACAATGCTTCCGCAGTTAATTCTTACCTCGTTAATCCTACTTCAACTATGATTATAAAGTTATCAGATGATACAGGTTTGAACACGACAGGGACGGGGGTGGGGCATCAGCTTGAAGGAATCTTAAACGATAATGAGAAAAATCCAATCGATTTTACAAAATATTTCACCGGTGATCTGAACGCTGGTGGAAGATCAGGAGAGGTTAGCTACAAATTTGATGATTTGAATCAGGGCAGTTATTCACTTAAAGTAAATGCATGGGATGTGTTCAATAATTTCAGTTCGGAAACCGTATATTTTACCGTGGTAGATGGCAGTAATCTTGAGATCAGGGATGTATATAACTATCCTAATCCATTCTCAGACAATACAACTTTTACATTTCAAAGAAACCAGGAGAATCCTGCTGATGTGAGAATTAAAATTTATACCGTTGCGGGAAGACTAATCCGTGAAATTGAAGCAAATTATATTACAGATAAATTCGTTAGAGTAAATTGGGACGGCAGGGATCAGGATGGTGATAAAATTGCAAATGGTACCTATTTGTATAAAATTATTGTAAAAAATCTGGATGGAACATTCAGTAAAAGCGTACTCGGTAAAATGGCAGTAATACGATAGGTAAATTTTTTTGGATTAATATAGGTTATATAATTAACTTTATTTTTGGGATTTTTTTAGAAAAAGATATTCGTAATATTAAGATCAAAATATATCGGAGGTAAAATAAAATGAAAACTATATTCAGGCTAATGCTGGTCAGCGTCATGTTTATGGGTTTATACCAGGCTGCCTATGCTCAAGGTGAAGCCGCTGTGCCATTCTTGCTATTAGCACCTGATTCCAGAGCTGGTGGATTGGGAGAATCCGGTGCCGGTTTAGCTGATAATTCTGCGGCGATATTCTGGAATCCCGCAGGATTGGCGTTTCAGTCAGGAACAGAGTTAAGCATAACTCATAGTAACTGGCTGCCGCAATTTAATCTTGATTTATTCTATGATTACCTTACTTATAGGCAGTACATGGAAGATCTTAGCGGTACTGTTTCTGCGAGCGTCACATATATGAACTTTGGAGAATTTGTAAGGACAGGTGAAGATTCCCCTGATCCTCTTGGTACGTTCCGTTCATTCGACGCAGCTCTAACCCTGGGCTATGCTACCAAAATATCACCTGACTGGGGTCTGGGATTTAATTTTAGAATTATTCACAGCCGTTTGTCAGATCAGGGTGCCGGGAATGAAAAAGGAAGCGGTGTTGCAACCTCCGTCAGTTTTGATATAGCTGCAATGTGGAGACCTGAAAAACTTGTTTTACCTCTGATTAATGAAGATATTGGAACTAAGATTAGTATAGGTGCTAATTTAAGTAACCTGGGACCCAAGATTTATTATATTGATAAAGCTCAGGCAGATCCGATTCCTACTAATTTCAGACTTGGTTTTGCATATAGAATATTTGAGGATGAATTTAATTCTCTCACTTATACGCTTGATTTCAGTAAACTTCTTGTCAGTAGAGACAGTTCAGGCGCTTCAAAAGAATTTTATCAGGCGATATTTTATGCCTGGGGAGATAAACCATTCAGCGAAGAACTCAGGGATGTAGTTACTTCAATGGGATTCGAATACTGGTATGGTGAACCCGGAGATTTCTTGTTTGCACTCAGGACAGGATATTTTTATGAAGATCCTTCATACGGCAACAGAAAATTCATTACCTTCGGTGCCGGAATACGTTATGATATTTACGGATTTGATTTTAGTTATATTACTACCGATGTATTCAAAGGCGGAGAAAACCATCCGCTGTCAAATACTCTCAGATTCAGCGTGCTGATTGGCTGGGGCGGTGCACCGGAAAGCGGGCACGGACTACCAAGGGGAATTTAAACCTTTATGTTTAAAATATTCCGGTCATTTTTTCTGATAATTTTATGTTTGGGCAGTCTCTCTGCCCAAACATTTGTCGGTAAGCTTAATCCATTTCCTTCTTCTGAACCGGCAAAAATAACTTCCGGAGATACACTTAAAATTCTTGCTGTAATGGTGAACTTCATGCAGGATCGGGATGGCACCACTTTCGGCAATGGAAAATTCGGTTCAATTTATACGAAGGATTATGGCACTTCGATACTTGATCCCCTGCCTCATGATAAAACTTATTTTGTATCTCATCTTGAGTTTGTAAAAAATTATTTTGAAAAAGTTTCCGGCGGGATTGTAAATATAACCTTTACTGTTCTTCCTGATACTTTTTCAGTATCTCAGACAATGAGAAATTATTCTCCCGCCAATAACTCGGATGATTTTACCCCGATTGCGAATTTCTCAAGGGAAGTTTGGAAAAAGGCTGATTCTTTAAATCCAGGTTTCAATTTTGCAGATTATGATGTATTTACGATTTTTCATGCCGGAGTGGGTCGCGATATTTCTCTGCCGGGGAGTATTGGAAATGAAAAAGATATGCCTTCTGTCTATTTAAGCCTGGATGCGCTGCAGAATATTTTTGGCAGTTCATTCGAAGGATTCCCGGTATCCGGAGGTACATATAATATTAAAAATAGTATGATAATTCCGGAAACTGAAAGTAGGGAACTTGATGTTATTGGTGGATCTGTCCTTTTCCAGATTTCTATCAATGGATTACTGGCTGCAAGTATTGGAAGCTATCTTGGACTGCCTGATCTGTTTGATACGGAAACCGGGTTGAGTGCGATAGGCCGTTTTGGTTTAATGGATGGACAGGCGATCTTTGCCTATAATGGGATTTTTCCGCCTGAACCTTCTGCCTGGGAAAAGATTTATTTGGGATGGTCACAGCCAAAAGTAATATCACCTGGCAATTATGCAGTTAATGTTGTTACCGGTTTAACTGCAGTACCTGCTGATACTTCAATTCTGAAAGTACCTATCAATTCTTCGGAATACTATCTCGTCGAAAATAGGGAAAGGGATGCTAACAACGATGGTTCAAAAATTACATATGTAATAAATGGCAGCACAAACACGAGAACATTTTACAAGGATACAACCGGTTATTATAGTTTTGATGTGGATTCTGTTGATGGTGTGGTTACTGATGTTGATGAATTTGACTGGGCAGTTCCGGGAAATGGGATAGTCATCTGGCATATTGATGATAATATAATTAATGCAAAGATAGCTGCTAATAAAATAAATACTGATAAAAATAACCGGGGAGTAGATGTTGAAGAAGCAGATGGAGTGCAGGATATTGGTGAACAATTTACCACCATATTAGGTGATGTGGTAATTGGTGAAGGGAGTTCAGAAGATTTTTGGTACAAAAGTAATCCTTCTGAACTGTATCAAAATAAATTTTCTAAAGACACAAGACCTCCCGCAATTACAAATTCAGGCGCAAATAGTCTTATAACTATGTCTGACTTTTCCGAAATCAGCAATAAGATGAGTTTTAAGGTAGCTTATGGAGATTCTGTAATAAAACCGATATTCTCTATCGGACTCCCTATACTGGGAAATGAATATCATTTGACTCCTTTACAAAAATATTTTTCTTTCGGACTGGTTGCCGATTCATCACTATACTTTATAGATAATCGCGGAATGACGTTATTTCCTTTACTGCAGTTTTCTAACAAGGATATTGCTTCCTTTACAAACCAGGAGAAACTTTATATTGTCGGAGTAAATGGAAACCATATAAATGAATTTATAGCGAATACTTCTGATTCATCCCTCGTTTCTGTCAATGTTGATGGGGTAATCACATCGCCCCCGGTTATTCAGAATATAGAAAATGCTGCAGTACCTAAATTACTTGTTGGTACATCAGGCGGTAAAATTTTTATTTATAATCCTGATAGTCTCTCTACTGCTGAACCAAATAATTATGATATTGACGCAAATGTTTCAATTGAACAAATTGCAGTTAATGGTAATTACGTGGCTGCAATATCATCCTCTGTCAACAGATCTGTTGAATATAAAGGTTACTGGGATAACCAGGGAAACAGTGTGAACTTTAAGAATGAAACTCCTGTGAAACTTGAACTTACAAAAAACAGAACCGGTGATTATGTCGCTGTTGTTCTGACAAGTGACAATAATTTCTATATTATATCGGGAAGTAAAGTCATTGGAAAATGGACTGCGGCACCTTCTGCATTAATCAGTTCTTTTGCGCTCGCTGATCTAAAGCAGGATGGAGAAAATTATATTGTATATAATGAAGGAAAAAGAATAGAAGCAAGAAATTTGAGCGGTGCATCGGCGGATAATTTCCCTTTTGAGGATCCGGATAACAAAAATTTTACAAGCACAATTCTTACAGCGGATTTTGAAGGAGATAACAGATCTGAAATAATTGCATTAACTGAAGACGGAAGAATATTTGCTGTTGATGGCGGCAGCGGAAAAGTAGTTAATGGATTTCCGATTGCTGCCGGAAGCAGCCTTCTTTGTGTTCCGGTTTTATATGTTGATAATAATAAGATTTCTTATGCTGTACTGAATAAGCAATTATATTTCTCTGCCTGGAATATAGGTTTAACTGCCGGCACTATTTTCTGGGGTGGAGAATCAGGAAATCCTGAAAATTCAGGTTTTGTTGAAGCTGCATCATCTCAAAACAGAATAACCACCTTTTTGCCGGAAAACAGGGCATACAATTATCCGAATCCGGTATATGAAGGCAAAACATATATCAGATACTATGTATCCGAGGACGCAAAAATTAATATTAAAATATTTGATCTCGCGGGAGACTATGTTGCTGAACTTAATGATGAAGCCAGAGGAGGACTTGACAACGAAACTTTATGGAATGTTGGTGAGATCCAGAGCGGTGTATATTTTGCCAGAATTGAAGCTACCGGTATAAGCGGCAAATCCGATTCGAAAATAATAAAAATTGCTGTCGTCAAATAGAGGAGGTTAATGAGCAAATATATACGATGATTCACTTTCGTAAATATTAGCAGCATATTCATGTTTCGCTCATTAATTAATCTATTTATTTTCTTAAGCGAGTGTGTTTTTCCACAGGTAATTTCACTTCGCGATATCACAAATCAGTATGATTACACGATCTTTACTGCATATGATTTAAATACTTCCTGTGACATTGTCAAATAAGACTTAACCGTATTTAATTTATGAAATTAATAATCAGAATATTCCTTTTGGCATTTTTGTTTGGTAGTTCTGCATATTCACAATTCACCGAATTTCATCCCGAGCTAAAATGGTTTACAATAAAAGGTAAACACGTTGAGGTACATTTTCACAATGGTGCGGAAAGAACGGCGCGGGTTGTCGCTAAAATTGCCGATGAAGTGTGGGGACCAATTACTTCACTTTATGATTATCAGCCGGGCACCGTTCATTTTGTAATAAAAGATATTGATGATTATTCGAATGGTGCAACATATTTCTTCGACAACAAAATTGAAATATGGACCAGCGCGCTTGATTTTGATTTAAGAGGAACTCATAATTGGCTTCGTAATGTAATCTCTCACGAGTTCACGCATATGGTACAGATTCAATCTGCTATGAAAATGACACGAAGTATTCCCGCTGTCTTTCTTCAGATGTTAAATTATGAAGATAAAAGAAGACCGGATATACTTTATGGCTATCCCAATTTCATTGTTTCTTATCCATTATCATCTATAAATATGCCTGCCTGGTTTGCTGAAGGAACGGCCCAATATATGCGGAAAGAATTTAATTATGATCAGTGGGATACGCACAGGGATATGATCCTCAGAGAATATGTACTTAATGGTCAAATGCTTACCTGGAATGAAATGGGTGAATTCGGTAAAACAAGTCTGGGGAATGAATCAGTATATAATGCCGGTTTTGCGCTGACACGATATATATCTCAGAAATATGGTGAAGAAAAATTAAAAGAAATAACCCGTGCTTTGGGGAAGACTACAAACTTTACAATCGATGCTGCATTCTCGGATGTTTTGGGTAAAAACGGAAATGAAATATATAATGAATGGAAAAATTATTTAACAGCTGATTATAAAAAACGTTCTGAAGGAGTATTCAGCAATCTTGTGTCAGGGGATACTCTTGCCCGGGAAGGTTTTGGAAATTTTTATCCTGCTTTTTCTAAAGACGGAAAAAGGTTCGTTTATATTTCAAATAAATCATCCGATTATTTTTCTCCTGCAGGAATTTATCTGTATGATTTAAATACCGGGAAAGAAAAACAGCTGATAATTGGAGTCAGGTCCACTGTTGGCTGGATAGGGAATGAGAATAAACTGATTTATTCTAAATTAACGGATGAAAATCCGAACTGGTATAATGTACACGATCTCTATCTTTACGACATAGATAATGATAAAGAAACCAGGTTAACTTATGATCTCAGGGCAAATCAGCCGTCAGTTTCTCGTGATGGGAAAAAAATTGCTTTTGAGTTTGAAAAAGACGGATCAACAAATATTGGTATCATAAACATCGATGGGAAGAACTTTAAAAGACTGACCTTCTTTGAAAATGGTGAACAGGTTTATAATCCGAAATTTTCTAATGACGATTCATACATTGTGTTTGATTATTCTTATACTCATGGAAGGGATATCGCAAGGGTTGATACAAACGGCAGCAATTATAAAACTATAATTGCTACCGCGGATGACGAAAGAAATCCTGAGTTTGCCGCAAACGGAGATCTTATATATTCTTCAGATGAAACCGGTATCTTTAATATTTACAGGTATAATTTAACGAC
>DATICR010000362.1:0-8549 GCA_035456745.1 Ignavibacteriaceae bacterium | reverse complement strand
ATTTAATTTGTGTTACAGGATTAAACGGATTAGGATAATTTTGTTCTAGGAAAAATCGCAGCGGAGTGTTCACTTTAATTTCAATTTCATTTGAATATTTGAATGTCCCGTCAAAATCAATTTGCTTCAATCTGTAAGTATAACTTCCCGCAGAAATTCTCTTATCTGTAAATTGATATGATTTGGACTCTGAAGTTGTACCATATCCATCAACAAATCCAACCATCTCCCAATCGCGAACCTCACCGAAAGGAGTCCTTCGGACTGATCTCTGATCACTTAAAGCTGATCTCTGAATTTCAAATCCTCTGTTATTCGTTTCGGTGCTCGTAATCCAATCTAAAATAACCTCATCCCCGACAGATTTTAAATTAAAAGAGGTAAGTTCGACAGGGATTACTTCCTGTGCATATTTAATTATGGCATAATCGAAAGAAGAGACCGAACCAAAACTATATCCCGCTAAAATTACATTATTTGAACCATCCAGTGCAATTCCTGTTAACCAATCATCACCATTATCTTCTCCGTTGAATCTTGAAACCCATTCTTCTATACCGGAAGAAGTATATTTAACCGCAGTAAAATCAAAACCGGAATTTAAACTGGAACTGATTCCTGCTACATAAATACTACCGCTGTTATCAACAATGATAGCTGAAGCCCCGTCTTCTGAATTTGCAGGACCATTGTACCTTGCAGTCCAGTCTTCCACTCCTGATGAATTATACTTTATCGTTAAATAATCCAGACTGCTGTTTGCTCCTGCACTCTGGCCTGTTACATAAACATTACCTGAACAATCAACTGCTAATGCCAAAGCAACGTCAAAATCATTTGTTGACCCGTCATAACGGGCAGTCCATTCTTCTGTTCCGGATTGATCATATTTAACAGTTAAATAATCTCTGTCACCTGTTTCGCTGATACTTCCTCCTGTAACATACATACAACCATCACAATCGATTGCCATATCATATGCCACGTCATCACCTTCAGCAGCAGGACCATGGTAGCGGGAGACCCATTTTTGAACTCCGCTGGCGTCATATTTTATGGCAGCATAATCATTAAAACCGGAAAGTCCGGCACTCCATCCGGCCACATAAACATTTCCGGAATCGTCAACAGTAACTGAGCAAGCATAGTCAAAATAATTGCCAGGCCCATTATATATAGCATGCCACTGCTCTGCTCCGGCAGAATTATATTTTATTGTAACATAATCATAATCGGACATCAATCCGGTACTATATCCGGTCACATAAACATTACCAGAATTATCTACTGCGATGGACGTGGTCCCATCATCACTATTAGCTGTTCCGTTAAAACGAGCCGTCCATTCTTCGCTACCAGAAACATTATATTTTATTGTTGCATAATCATATGAACCCGAACCATCGCTATATCCTGTAACATAAACATTACCTGTATTATCCACCGCAATTGCTCTGGCTTCGTCATTCCCGTTAGCAGGACCGTTGTATCGTGCGGTCCATTCTACTGTTCCTGCCGGACTGTATTTTATTGTAGCAAAATCATTTTGAGATCCGGCACCCTGACTTCCCCCTGTTACATAAATATTATTTGAACCATCAACTGTAAGAGCAAGAGCTTCATCCCAGTCGTTCCCGGGACCATTATAGAGGGCTACCCAGCTTTCAATCACGCTGTCTGCAACATTCTGAAATTTAGCGGAAAAGTTTGTTATTTCATTTTGTTCTACCTGTCCGTTAAAGGTTGTTGTGTAAAACAAAATAAAAAGAAGCATATAAGAAAGCTTCATTTAAACCTCACCACATTATAATTTATGAATTTATTTGTTATCCGCTCAAAACCATTGAAATTAAAATCAATGGACAATAAGTAAAATTCTGTTTTTCAATGAATCTCTTTAGAAAATTCTTTTACCAGGCTTTTAGAATTATTCTTAAATTCATTTATTGTTAATGACTGGGACCAGTAACTTTCAAATATTATTTTTTGAGCTTTGGCATAATTCGGATGATCAATAATTATTGTGGTAATAGTGGGTTTCATCGAAACAGGATCATTTAAGGCAAGCATCGTTATCTTCTCATCGATTATAATCATTTTCATCGGTAATAATGGTATCACTTTCACTTCCTCACCAATATTTTCATACATTTCAACTACTTTAATAAAATGTTCAAAAGTTGGTTCTGAGATTACTTCGCTATTCTCATAAATACCCCTTTCTAAAATCTTTCTTTCTCTCGTTTTTTCCTGATTAGCAACATTCTGTTCAAGACTGACTGCAAAAGGAGGTTTGTTAAATCCTAATATCTCAATCCTTGCATTATCCTGTAATTCAATCCATCTTTTTCTTATCTGTCCCAAATCCGTCAGAATCTCTATATAGTCCAATGAATCGGATACTGTTTCATTTGCTGCATGAAGACTCATTAGCTCTTCACGAAACTTTGCAGCTAAAATTTTCTTCTCTTCTAATTCATCTTCATAAACCGAGATAATATTTTGAAGAGCAATATCCGGTTTAATTCCACTGAATACTTTTGTTCCGTTTTTATATTTTTCTGAACAGAGTTTTTTTTTGACCAGGCTCTGAAGTACTTCATAAGATTTATTCCTTGAGACTGAAGTAATTTTTCCAATCTCAGGTGCAGTGAATTCTTTTTTTGTCAGGAGAGCAATATAAATTTCAGATTCTCTCCTGGAGAGTCCTATTTTCTGCAATCTTTCAATTAAATCGGTCATTTATCATCAATAAAGTCATTTTGAATTAGTGCCCCTCTTTGGGGGGTTGCACCCCCTCAAAAGGGGTGCTATGAACTTATGGATAAAAATATTTAAAAACAATACCCTAAAGAAAAATTTTTTTATTGGATAAATTGTCTGGATCTAAAAAAAAACTTTAATACAAAATATGGTATTATGGACTGATTCCTGATGAACCGGTTGAACGTGAGCCATGCTCTGATTTCTGAAGATGGTTGTTCATTATCAGTATATCCAGATTTTTCAAACTATTCATCTGTTGATAAACCGCATTATAACCGGGATAGTTATATTCATGCCCTTTATCGTATATCGGATTGGAAAACTGATTATTAATGAACTTAATCATTTTATCTTCACTTTGTTTTGAGGGATTCAGAGAGTTGACAACTTCAGCAGTTTTTAAGATAGTATCTGCTTCTTCTTCACAGCAAAGCAATCCTTTAACATACGGATAGAAGTGTTCATAGAAATTCATAATAGCATCCCTTTACGATTAGCTTGATAACAGATTCTTTTATTAAGAATATTTTTGTGAGAGTTATCAGTGCCAAAATAATTTCAAATAAATAATATGGTGTGTTGTCAGGAATAGGAAAATTACTTTTATCTTCATGAATAGAAAATGAGAAAATGCGAATTACCAGGCTTCTAAACTCCGGCATCCGGCAATTGACTCCTCTATTCTCCTTAAATGATGATACCTACGTCACAGATTTTTTTTATTTATTAATTATTTTTGTATCGATTACGAATGATTAGTAGAGGTTTAGACTGGTTTAGCCCCTGTTTTAAACAAGCAGGGGCTTTTTTGTATAAATATTTAACTGAGGTTATTACATCATTCAGGCTCTTTTTATTAGAATCATTGTTGCATCATCATCAGGAGCCGGACAATAATTTTTGAAATCTTCCTTTAGGTTCATGAAAATATTTTTCGCAGGAAGATGTTTTGATTTTATGAGTTGCTCTTCCAATCTGTCCTTCACATAGTTAAGTTCACCATATCTTTGTTCAGTAAAACCGTCTGTGAACAAAATTAAAATATCTCCTATTCCCATTACATTTATACAGTTTACGGAATACTTTTTTTTATATCCGAAAATACTTGCTGCAAGCTTACTGTCAATATCTGCTTCTGACGGAAGTGTTCCTATCGGAGGATAGTTTACAAAATACTTGTCGTCTATATTAACTATTTTATTATACTCTTTTGAAAAGACGAACGGATGCTGATGTCCCGCAGTTATAAACCTGAAATCACCATTATTCTGAATTTCACCATATATCATCGTAATATATTTATCTATACTCGATGACTGATAAAATCTTTGGTTTATCGCTTCAAAAAGATCTGTGGTTATTTCACCGAACATAGTTAATTCATAACCTGCACCAACAAGAAAAGACTGATGTAACATAGCATTCAAAAGGGAGTCCGTTATACTATGACCGCTTACATCCGCCAGAAGAATGCCTGCTTTATTTTTCAGTCCCTCTAATTTCTGGATTATCTCTATATTATCAGTTAATCCCGCTCTTAATATTCGTTCCTTTATATTGAATCTTTTTGCAAAATCCACATAAATAATATGGTCACCACTTACATCTCCGTTTAACGGAATAGTTTCACCATATATATCGAGTCCTTTTATTTCCGGGATTTCCCCGGGATCCGGTTTTATATTTTTAGCAATCTTTAAAAAATTGATTAATTCATTTGATTGTTCAGAACTGTTCATTTTTATCCTTTCGGTCTGATTAATCTAAACTTAAATATTTTACATTATCCCACAAAACTTATAACATTATTTTATTATTAAATCTTTTTAAATCAAAAGAGGATTTAATTAGGTGACCCCCGAAAAAGATTCATTTACGATATTATCGTTCTTTACGTTTCATTTGATAATAGGATTGTTTAAACATAGATATAATTGGGAAATAGTGAAATTTTGCTATCAAAAAGTGACATTCATATATGACATTAAAAACAATAATTGCTCTTATAAAAGGATAAATTTCACTAAGTTAATTGCAGGTAAACGAATTCCTGGCAAAATTTTAGAGGTCGTTAAGATCTTCCTTATTTGAGTATAACCATCTTTTTAACCAGAATATTATTGCTGGATTTAAGCCTGTAAAAATAAATTCCACTGGCAAAACCGGAAGCATCAAATGTAACATGGTGGTTTCCTGGTTTCATTTCCTTATCCACCAGAGTGGCAACTTTCTGGCCTAAAACATTATACACTGTTAATGAAACAAACCCCTCTCTCGGTATAGAGTATTCAATGCTGGTGGTTGGATTAAAAGGATTCGGATAATTCTGAGCCAACGAAAATGATTCAGGAGAATATTGTTCATTGTCTTTCAACGAAGTAACAACTTCACCCAGGGGTCTCCAGAAGACACCTGTAGAAAAAGTGCCTGCAAGTAAATTATTCCCCGAAACATCAAAAGTCTGAACCCCGGAAGTGTAACCTTCTGGTGGCAGATCATCGCTAATAGATGTCCAGTTTTCTCCGTAGTCTGTGGATTTATATACAAAACCCTCATTCGTACCTGTAAAAATCGTAGTATCATAGGAATCTACTGTCAAAGTTGTTGTGGTGGTCATTCCATTATTAACAAGGTTCCAGTTAAGTCCATCTGTTGAACGGTATATTCCGTCGTTTGCAGATGCAAAGAAATAATTTCCTGCTTTAATTACCCTGTGAACAGAGGAATGATTTGTAAGCCCGTTTGAAGACTGCACCCAGGTAATTCCATCATCAGTCGAACGGAAAATAAAACCAGTATACGTTGTGGCGGCATAGATGGTCGAATCTATAAAAGTAAAATTATCAATATCAGGATCGATCAGGCTGCTGCCTATCGATGTCCAGGTTGTACCGTCATCAGTGGATCTAAAAGCTCCGCTGGAATACGATGCTGCCAGTACAGTATTTCCATGGGCAGCAACAGTAAAATAATACAGATCACTAACCGATGTTAGAACCTGTTGCCAGGTAACACCTCCATCACGGGATCTCAATAATCCATTCGCATTTGTTGCTGCAAATAACGCTGAACCTTCTGCGAATCTTATTACACCTCTGGCCAGATTCATATTTGTATAAGGGTGCCAGGTCTTTCCTGAATCAGGTGAAGAAAATGCTCCACATTCATAAGTACCAACTATTATCAGAGGATCCAGATTTAGGAATGATTTTGCATCAGTAGAATGTATACCTTTTGCTTCACGTACCCAGGTGTCGCCATTATCAGTAGATTTATATATACCGTTTCCGCTGGCGGCAAATACATTCCCGTCAAGCTCCAGGAAATCGAATATATATGGATTAGCGAGACTCGTGTCGCATGGATACCAGTTAGCTCCCTGGTCGGTTGAGAAATCTGCACCATTCTTACCTACACCAGCAAACATTTTATCACTAAAGACTTTTAAAGCGTGAACGCTTGGCGGATTCAAACCATTGGATATTGATGTCCAGTTTGAACCCTGATCAGTACTGACAAACACACCTTCATATGTACTGGCAAATACCTGAGACCTTCCGAGAGTCGTCATTGATGTGATTATATCTCCGGATATTCCACTATTTGCAAATTGCCATGTATTCCCGAGATTGGGCGACATATAAACACCTGCATCGGTTCCTGCAAAAAGATAAGCACCAAGTGTAGTCATACAATCAACATATGGTGTTGAAAAACCAGAATCAATTCTGGTCCAGGAATTACCGAAATCATTTGAACGATAAACACCATTTATAGTAGCCGCAAACAGACAGGTATCAATCTGTCTGACAGCATTAACATTAGATGTGTTTATCCCGTTATTTTTTTCCTCCCATGTTGTGCCTCCATCGGTCGAAAGAAATATTCCTTCATAAGCGCTCACAAAAATTGTGTCGGACAAAGCAAAAATATCCTGAATATAAGTAGTAGGAAGTCCATTACTTGTATTGATCCATGTCGAGCCGCTATCGGCACTGCTGTATATTGCAGAATTAGTACCAGCAAAAATTATTGAACCCTTGCTTGCAAGTCGATTTATCCCCCCGGCATCAGGACCATCCGGCTGATTCCATTGTGCATATGCAGGACTTAATAACAAAAGGGATAAAAAGAAAGGAACATAAAAAAAATTAACAATCATCATTCTCATAATGACTCCGGAAATGTTTACAAATTTATATCAGGAAAAAATTAAATTTTTACACAGTTATTTACAGTGCATTAATAATACTACTTTATTGAAGTGAAATATGATCAGGAAAATACGAAGTGATTAACTATCCTTCGATGTTTCCGGAAATTCTTTACCTATCACATCTCTTTGTTTAGTTATTGACCATCCGGTTTTAAGTCCGATTACAAAAAATCCCATAGTAAGAATCCCGAATGCAAATATTGTTTCAACGATAACTCTCACCCATCTGAGTGTTTCGATCAACGGTGGATGATTAAATTTTGCAGAACGTGCATACCAGTAACCTTTTTCCACACTTGCCCAGGTCTGAACCAAACCGACAGGTAACAAACTAAGAAGAATCATTTTCATAGATGGTGTAGGATTCAGTTCGAGCAGAGGATCCCATTCTCGAGCTTGTGGTGATCTTCGCTCCGCGTTGCTGCATAATACCATGCCAGTGATCCGATTCCTGCCAGAAGCAGAACAAAACTTATTTGGTTTTTTATTTATTTAAAGATTGGGAGGATTAAGAAGCGAGTAATTTTAACTTTTTATAATTTTTGATAAAGATTTTCCTTCCCTTTACAATAATGATATTCTCATCCTGTAATTTTTTGAATGTTCGGCTTAAAGTTTCAGTTATTGTACCAAGATATCCGGCTATAGTTGTTTTTGAGACATTAAGTTTTACAAAAGGTTTAGGCAGATTTTCAGTGTGATTGGCTGTTGCTTCCTGGATTAGAAACCTGGCCAGTCTGGATGTAACCTCCATAGAAGCAAGCTCTTCTACTTTAAGAGTAAGGCTCCTCATCCTTTTGGAAAATCCTGAAAGCATTCTAAGGCTAATCCGCGGATTTTTTTCAAGGAGGGTCATAAATTTTTCTTTGTTAAAAAATAACAGCAGACAATCTTCGAGAGCTTCCGCAGAGACAGGATAACTCTTGCCTTCAAAAAGAGGTGTATCCGCAAATGCTTGTTTTGGTTTTATAAGATGTAAAATTGTTTCCTTACCTTCTTTATTTATCCTGAAAATTTTAATATTTCCCTTTAATAAGATAAAGAACCCCCTGTACTCCTCTCCTTCCATAAAAAGAAGCTGATGCTTTTTGAAGCTGATTAATGAACTAACTGTAGTTACTTCCCGTAACTGATCTGATGAAAGTTCAGAAAACATAGGAATATAACGAACAGCGGATTTATCAGGAATCATCCTTGCTAATTGATTCTATTGACCATTTAAAAATAAAAAACATTCAGGAAATTAACATTTTTCGAGAAAGATTATTCAGATCGGTTGTTCATTCAAAAAGATGATGCTTCTTAAATAATAAGACATTAAATTTAAGGTAGAAAAGCGCTCGGGATAAGATACAATTATTTATAAACCTAACTTAGGGAGATATGAATATGAAAAAAAGTTTTACTGCTCTGCTGCTTTTTTCAATTTTATTGTCTTCAGGAATTATTCTCCCGCAAAGTTTCTGGGAACAGACAAACGGACCATATGGAGGCAATGTAATGACTCTTGCAGTCAACCCGTCGGGGGTTATTTTTGCCGGAACCAGAGGCGGAGGTATACAGAGAT
>DATICR010000361.1:0-3174 GCA_035456745.1 Ignavibacteriaceae bacterium | reverse complement strand
ACCCAGAGCAAAAAAAATATTTCCAAGGAAGATATAGAAAAATCTATAGTTGAGAATATTACAGATGTAGTTACGCAGCAGGCAGGAATAGTCAAAACGGATAATGAAATTCATATAAGGGGCGGTAGATCCTATGAAAATGCTTTTTTGCTTGACGGGGTAAATGTGCAGGATCCGTTATCCGGTACCGGATTTGGTTTAGAATTAAGTGCGGATGCAATTGAGGAAGTGGAAGTCATTACAGGAGGTTTCAATGCAGAATATGGTCAGGCGACCTCAGGAGTGGTGAATGTTAAAACACGGGAAGGAAATGACAAATATAGTGGCTATTTGTCCTATAAAACAGATAATCTTGGTAACAATTCCTCTTATCATGTTTTTAATATAAATATTGCTGACGCTAATCTGAGCGGTCCTGAACCAATTACTGCTTCGCTATTTCCGGCAGTTGGAATAAAAATTCCAGGTGATCTAACTTTCTTTGGAAATTTTCATGCAGGCTTAAGTAATGGAATCACGCAGGGTTACTTTAAACCAACAGCCACTCAGATTTATTCTTCTACATTTGGAGGAAGCCGGTTTGCCCCCGAAGCAGAAAACAGTTGGTTCTGGATGGGGAAGCTTACATATAAATGGTCACCAACATTAAAATTTGTTTATTCTTACAATCAATCAGTGGATATAAACCAGAATTCACAGTCACTTCAGAATAATCTGGAGTACGTTGAACCAAGTCCTGGTTATCAGTATGAATTCCAGAACATTCTCGATCAGGCAAATACATTTACACACAATAATGTTTTTCAGTCATTTACAGTCACACATACTTTAAATGCAAAAACATTTTACGAATTAAAATTGAGTCATTTCTATACAAATCTCAGAGCTGATGCCAATGGTAAGAACTGGTATGATTATATCCAGCCGCAGGATATAACAAATTTCCCGATACAATACTACAACGCAAATCATGATACTGTAGGGGTAATACCAGGTGACGGTTTTTGGGATGTCGGAAATCCATATACTTGGCGTGATCATTTTTTAAGTGAAACATCAGTCAAAGGAGATCTGACAAGTTTCTTTGACGAGAAGAATAAATTTAAAACAGGATTCAATTTGCAATTCCAGGAAATGCAGGTTGTTGACATTTATAAACCCTGGATAGGCACGCTTGGTTTAAATAACGATATTTATCACGTCTTTCCTGCACAGGGAGCGTTTTATGCACAGGATAATATAAATCTGAGTGGAATGATATTAAATTTTGGTCTAAGACTTGATTACTGGTTCCCGGGAAAATATGTAGATGATGCGGTAAAAAATCCTGCTGTTGTCACAATACCCGATGAGGTTAGAAAAAGATATGAAAATGATACTTTCGGATGGTTTGGGCAACGAAGATTTAAGGCCAGATTAAGTCCGCGACTGGGAATTTCTCACCCGGTTTCAGATAATCAGACATTATTCTTTTCATACGGGCACTTCAGCAAATGGCCCAATCCAAAATTTGTCTATGCTAAGCTGAATCCCCTAAATGCACAATCATCATTTCAGACATTCGGTAATCCGGATTTAAATCCGGAAACAACAGTCGCTTATGAACTTGGTCTTAAAACTCAATTCAGCAATGATGATGTTTTAACTGTAACAGCATATTATAAAGATATTTTTGATTATGTAACCACAAGAACGGCTAAGATTCGATCTGCCCGGTTTGCAACTCAGAGTTTTACTACATACGTTAATTCAGATTATGCCCGATCAAGAGGACTTGAGTTTGAATATAAGAAGAGAATCAATCAATGGTTCACAGGAGATGCTTCAATCACTTATGCTATTATAACCGGAAAGAGTTCATCCCCTGATGAAGGGATTCTTGTTGCTGAAGGTACCTTAGAGGAGACCATTAAAGAGGAATATCTCTCCTGGGACAGACCTCTAACTATAAATCTTACTACAAATTTTTATATTGCTCCTAACAATGCACTATTCCGTTTCGGAAACGGAATACTGGATGATTATAATCTTTACATAAGATTTTTTTATGAATCAGGTAAAAGATATACTCCCGCGGTATTTACCGGCAGTTACACTACAGACGGTAGACCGGAATATGATTACATAAAGAACGACCGATATACTAAATTAGGTGCAGATTGGTTTTGGGTAAATCTTAATTTTGAAAAATATTTTGAACTGGTGGGACTTAGATTCTCAATCTTAATGGAAATAAACAATTTATTTGATACAAAGAACTCTGCAATCATTAATCCGGTGACCGGTAAAGCTTATGAATATGGCGACAATGTTCCCTTATCTTGGAATGATCCCCGGTATCCTGATTTGCAAGCTCCGCTTTCGCCATATCCTTTTAATCCTTCAAGATATTTAACGAGACGGAATGTGAAACTCGGAGTTACTTTAAGGTTTTAAAATGAAAAAAGTTATACTTGTATTATGCTTACTGACAGGACTATTCCAGACCAAGGCACAGCTTTTCCCTAATCTTGGTGGGCAAAGAGCAGGTATATCTACAGCTCAATTTTTGAAGATTGGAGTCGGCGGAAGAGCAAGTGCACTAGGAGATGCCTTTGTTGCTATTGCGAACGATGCTTCAGCGCTTTACTGGAATCCGGCAGGTATATCACAATTTGAAGACAATCAAATATTTTTTTCCCACAATCAATGGGTAGTAGATATAAATCATGATTTTCTTGGAGCTGTTTATCATCTTGATGTAAATAATTCATTTGGTGTTTCTATTACTTCTCTTTCTATGAAGGATATGCCAGTAACAACTGAATACGCTCCTTTTGGTACAGGAGAATATTTTGGATTTGGTGACCTTGCAGTTGGCGTTACTTATTCAAGAAAAATGACAGATCAGTTTAGCTTTGGCGGTACAGTAAAATATGTGGAAGAAACTTTAGATAAGCTGAAAATGCGAGGAGTAATGATTGATCTCGGAACATATTATTGGACTGGATTAGGTACAACAAGATTTGCTGTTACAGTCTCTAATTTTGGTAATCAGCTTGCGCCTGATGGAGAAGTTGTGTTGGTAGGAAAACGAAAAGTATCAGAATGGCAATCATTTTCACCTCCAACCATTTTCAGAATCGGTTTTGCTTTTGAACCTTTCCAGGATGATATGAATAAAATTACTACGGC
>DATICR010000360.1:0-4007 GCA_035456745.1 Ignavibacteriaceae bacterium | reverse complement strand
CTGTTACTTTTCCTTTATCTCAGGGATTAAATTTTAACGCGGTAGTCGATGTCCGGAAAATGAAGGTATATCGTTATGGTGAGGCGGGGAGCCGAAAAGTCAGCGAAGAGGAAATTCCGGCAGATGTAAAAGATGAAGCGGAAACATACAGGACAGAACTTATCGAAAAAATTGCCGAAACTTCAGAAGAATTAATGAATAAATATTTTGAAGAGGGCACTCTCTCAGATGCGGATCTTGAAACAGGAATTAAATCGGCACTAATTAAAAAAGCATTTACACCGGTTTTTGCTCTTTCTGCAACAAAAGCAGTAGGTGTAAATAACTTCCTCGATTTTGTCTCGTCTTACTGTCCTTCACCTGCAGACCGCGGAGGCGAGGAAGCTCAGTTAAAAGGAACGGAAAAAGTTGAAAGGGTTCTGCCTGATTCTAATGGTGAACCTGTTTTGTTTGTATTTAAAACTATTTCCGAGCAGCATGTTGGTGAACTTTCGTTGTTTAAGGTATTCTCAGGGAAAGTTTTTGCCGGACTTGATTTATTGAATGAATCAAATGGCAAATCGGAACGGTTAAGTCAGCTTTCAATTTTAAACGGACATAATCGGAAAGATGTAACCCAGCTTATTGCCGGTGATCTTGGAGCCGTTGTAAAACTGAAAGATACGCATACAAATAATACACTTAGCTCCAAAGCACTCCCCGTTGTAATTAAACCAATAAATTTTCCTGAAGCAGTAATTAGAGGAGCAATCGTTCCCAGGGCCAAAGGTGATGAGGATAAAATTGCATCAGGTCTTCATACCCTGCATGAAGAAGACCCTTCTTTCTCGGTAAAGTTTGATCCTGAAATCTCACAGACTATTATATCGGGACAGGGTGAACTGCAGCTTTCTCTTGCAGTTAAAAGATTGAAAGAGCGTTATGGAGTTGATGTAGATCTGGTGGAACCGAAAGTACCTTATAGGGAAACTATTAAAGGTACTGTTGAAGACATTGAGTATAAGCATAAAAAGCAATCGGGAGGCAGGGGACAGTATGGTCACGTCCATTTCAGAATGGAACCGCTTCCGAGAGGAAAGGGTTTTGAATTTGTTGACGCAATCGTCGGTGGAGTTGTGCCGGGAAGATTTATTCCCGCAGTGGAAAAAGGAGTCCAGGATGCAATGACAAGAGGAGTCATTTCAGGAAACCTGGTTGTTGATGTAAGGGTAACATTATTTGACGGGACATATCATACGGTAGATTCGGATGAAATGTCGTTTAAACTTGCTGCATCACAATGTTTCCGAAAAGGTTTCCTTGCCGCAAAACCTGTGCTGCTTGAACCAATATATGAAATTGAAGTTACCGTACCCGAAGAATTTATGGGTGATGTAATGGGAGATATCTCAAGCCGGCGCGGTAAAATTCTTGGTATGGATTCCGACGGCCGTTTTCAGAAAATCAAAGCATATATCCCGCTTGCCGAATTATATAAATATTCATCCCAGCTGAGAAGCTTAACCTCAGGCCGCGGAGCTCATACCCTTAAATTTGCATACTATGAAGAAATGCCTAAAGAAGTTGAACAAAAAATTATCGATGAGTATAATAAATCAAGAGAAGAAGGAAATTAATCGATCATTGAAGGCGGTATAATTACCGCCTTTTTAATTTTTGAGTATTATGGAAAAACTCTGGTCTCCCTGGCGTTCACAATATATCGATTCCTTTAAAAATAATGATAAGGAAAATGACTGTGTTTTCTGCAGGATGGAAGATAAAGAAGAGACAGATTTATCTAATTTAATCATAAATAAAGGTCCTTTGACCTTCACTGTCCTAAATCTCTACCCATACAATAATGGACATCTGATGATAGTGCCATTCAGACATACGTCGGATTTTCTATCTCTTACATACGACGAAAAAGAAGAAATATTTTTAAAGATGGGCAGTGCATATAAAGCACTGAAAGAAGTTCTTCATCCGGAAGGATTCAATATGGGTTTGAATCTCGGCAGGGGGGCCGGTGCCGGAATTCATGAACACATCCATTTCCATATTGTTCCTCGTTGGAACGGCGATACTAATTTTATGCCCGTGCTCGGTGAGGTCAAAGTAATTTCACAGGATCTTATCGAAACAAAGAAAAAACTGCTCGAAGCATATAGACAGATAAAAGATTAATTAAAGAAAGAAAAATTTGCCCAAATTTATCCCAGCTTTCCTTACCTTGGCACTCCTTGCAATTCTTTTTTCCTCCTGTTCAGGACCCATCAAAAAAGAAAAAATGACTATTAAGCTTGATACAGTTATTTATAAACCCGGAACGAAAGAACTCTTTAACGGTGTGTACACTGATTCGTTAAATGGTATGAAAATTAAATTCGAAGTTGTTAATGGGAAAAAAAATGGGAAATTTGAAACGTTTTATTCCAACGGGAATCCTCAAATGTTGGGCTATTTAAAGAATAACCGTAACGAAGGCGAGTGGAAATATTTCTATGACGACGGGAGTATAGAATCCTATGGAAATTTTGAGAATGATAAACCGGAAGGGAAGTGGTCCTGGTTCTTTCCCGATTCACTTTTAAGACAAACGGGCTATTTTCACCTGGGGGAAAGAGAAGGCATCTGGAAAACTTATGATGAAACTGGTACTCTTGTCGATTCCGTGTTGGTTCAGCCTGATTCAACACATCCCCACAAAGATTTAATGTCTCATTAAATTATTCCTCTGTCTTAAACAGGCGGCATTTTAATAATTAGACATTCCTGCTATAACAAATTACTCAAAAGTTCCTACGTCTAAAGTGACTCTAAACCATTACCGGGGCTAAATCAATTATATTTCGTGCAGTTTTAATATATTTATTAATATGAAATTAAGAATATTCAAATCGATTATATTAATCCTGGTAACCGGACTTGTCTGGATCGGATGCTCTTCATCAAAAGAAACCACAACCGAAAAAAAAGAAAAGACCAGGGAAGAGATGCGAAAACCGGCATTAAAACCTATTGAAGAAATTGAAAGAGATGTTATCAGAAAAGAAAATATCAGGAGTATCGATAAAATAAGCTTCGATTATGATGAAAACGGGAAACTGATAAATGGTGAAAAATTATCGACAATAAATTACCAGCCTGACGGTTTAATGAAGGAAACTATTATATATGGTAAAAACAGCAAGGTTGATAATATTTATAAGTACAATTATAGCAGCAAGAATTACAGAACTCAGACAATTCGTTACGCTCCTGATGATAAGCCGGACAAAAAATATTTATACGATTACAATAATTTTGGAAATAAGAGTAAGTCCGTTCGTTACGATTTAGATGGAAAAATGGAGAAGTATTATATATACAAATACGATGATATTCAGAATTTAACTGAAGAAGACTGGTATGATGCAGATGGAAAATTAGAATACCGTATTGAGTATGAGTATAATGATAATGGTGATAAGGAATCTGCAACAACATATGATGACAACGGGAAAATGCTTTACCGTTATGAATACAAATACGGTCCGAAGGGGAATGTTCTCGAAGAACACAAATTCGATGAAGACGATAAACCGGTGGGTGTTATCCAGTACGTTTATAAATATTACGGAAAAAAATGATTATTAGTTTTTAGAATGCCCTACCTGTACTACAAGTTAAAATCTATTATAAAAACTTTGTGCCTGGTTCAAATATAAATTTTACTGATTAAATGCTAATTTCCATTGAGTCAATTCGCGTCTTAGAGTCTTTTTGGCAATAAAAAATTCCAGATAAGAAAAAAAAATAGTTCTTTGACTCCGAAAACATTGCAAAAAGTGCAGGATAATATTATTTTTACGCACAAAATTTCAGGGCCCGTAGCTCAGTTGGTTAGAGCATCTGACTCATAATCAGAGGGTCGGTGGTTCAAGCCCATCCGGGCCCACAAAAAGGAATGAAGGTAGATTTAATGAAATCTGCCTTTTTTGTTTTAAAACCACACAAATTAACAGCAAGCAATCTTTCAATTT
>DATICR010000359.1:0-2241 GCA_035456745.1 Ignavibacteriaceae bacterium | reverse complement strand
AAGAAATATTAAACAATAAATTAGGAGTAATTTATAAACCCCTGAATCCCATCGTCTTATGAAAGCCGATTTTCAATCTGAACTCCTAAATAGGTAGTTTTCAGGTATTTTTGGATTGGTTAGTCTTTAACCAGGTTAATTTCGATTTTAGCGAATTCTAACTGTGTGTTTTCTCGGTAATTGTAGTTAAGCTGCATCTGAATCGGTACCTGCTTCTTCATAATTTCAAAAATGAATAGTTCATTTTTTAGCATGGCGGAAATCAAATTTGGATTATATTGAACATAATTTCCCCCATATGACATTGTGAAAGGTCCTTGATGAACCATATTACCATGAAGTTCTCCAAATGTATCTTTTAAATATGCCTGTCTGAACCGGGGTTCACTGAATCCTTTGAGATTAAAGTCTTTCTTTTCGTTTACAGTGAGATAGATCAAAATATAATCATTATCCTTATAAGGTTCATGCATTTCAAAATACGGTTGAAAGGTCCTTGTCGCTATGTTATAACCGGCCCCGGTATTCATTATTCTTTCTATCTCTTCCCCGAGACCGTTTGGCAGGGAGGCGGACCTTTTTATACTGTCTATTTTTACAATAATTTGCTCATCCTCAGCCTTTAGATAGTTAGAATGATTATTCAGTAAGATACCCGGTTCCGCATAATCTTCCTTTTCAAGCACATAAGAGTGAATTGGATCATATTTCATAACCCATAAAAAGGGAATCATAAACATTATTCCTCCGAGGACTGCCCAGGTATCTCCCCGTTCATTTCTTTTCAAAGTGGTTTCATGTTCTTTATAGCCTTCTTTTTTAAACGTGATTGCGGTTTTTGATCCCGTAAGTTTTCTGTCAGTATATACATAAGGTGTTGATCCCATCTTGAATCCTGAAATATAAACTGATGCATTACTTGGTTCGGTCTGAAAAAGGGTAGAACTTGCACACCCTGAAATCAGTACAGACAGGATAAGAATAACACTGATAGACTGTGAGGTTTTAGTTGCTTTCATTGCCAACATCTTTTTTTTAAATATTCTTCCGGCAAATAGTACCGTTATTTTAAGAAAGATCAATGGAATAAATTCAATCTTAATTCATTATAAATGCAAATTCCCGGAGCTGACTTCATGAGGGATAAGATATTTTAATTCAAAGTTCGGCTACCCAATTAGTTAATTTTACCGTTTTTGTCTCATTTTATGACGCTTTTGTTACATATTGGGTGGAATCGGCATAAACAAAGGTGATTTTTCGCCTGAAAGAAGCGTTAACCATCAGGACAAGATAACGATGCCATCGTTCAAGGAATATGTATATACTCAATCCATCCTTTCGAAGCAGAATTCACTATTAATTTAAGAAAATTTCAGGAAAAAAGAATTGAAAGATTTCGATCCGAATTCTGCATGGGGAATTATTAACGGCGCAGGTTTTTCCACAACTCAAGTTCCGGATGGGAATGTATTCGGGAAAATGGAAAGCAATAAAAAGAACGGGTCCCCTGTACGTTGTCTTAAAGACGAATAATGTACTCTTAATTTCGGGCTCAGCCAATTCGCGAATTCGAAGCAGTAAGTTATAATTCCGGATTGATCCCAACCTCGAAAAGTGGTCTGAAAAATTTACTCTGATAAATATTATTACGCCAGATATCTCTACATTTGAAATCAATTATTATTTGGCCGATGAAAAAACTATTTTGTCTATTGCTGATATTTCCATCTCTGGCTTATTCCCAGACTTCCGGCCATGACAGTATCTGGCTTCCATTTAAACCATTCATCGGCACATGGACAGGAATTGGTTCAGGTGAACCGGGAACAGGCAAATATGAGAGAACTTATCAATGGATTTATAATGGCACATTTATCGAGGTCCGCAACAAATCGACCTACCCTCCATCGAATAACAATCCGGCGGGAGAAGTTCATGAAGATCTGGGATATTTCAGTTATGATAAGGGTCGAAGGACACTTGTGCTCAGACAATTTCATATCGAGGGTTTTGTAAATCAATATATTCTTGACAGTATTTCTCCGGACAAGAAGACTATGACTTTTAAAACAGAGTCAATCGAGAATATTCCAGAAGGCTGGCAGGCAAAAGAAAGATACCGGATTTTAAATGAAAATGCTATAGAGGAGACATTTGAACTTGCTGAACCCGGTAAGGATTTTGCAGTTTACTCTAAAGTAACCCTGCTACGGCAAAAATAGAATTCACCCTTTAGTT
>DATICR010000358.1:0-5308 GCA_035456745.1 Ignavibacteriaceae bacterium | reverse complement strand
GTCGTGAATTTTAAAGAATTGAATTATATAAGTAGTGCAGGGCTCGGGGTATTTATGGCCTATATTGAGAAGATAAGAGAGAATGAAGGAGATATTAAACTTACAAGCATGAGTGATAAGGTATATAATATTTTCGACTTGCTGGGATTTCCCTTATTATACGAAATCTTCAAATCTGAAGAAGATGCCATCAACAAATTCAAAGAGACCGGGAAAGTTGAAAACAAAAAATAATATAGAAAAAGAACTGAAGGTTAAAAGCAGGACTGAAAATCTTTCTGTTATCAGAGAGTTTATACAGTCTGCTGCCGTCCAGGTGGGAATGAATCCTGGTATAACCGAAGATGTAATGCTTGCTGTTGATGAAGCCTGCACCAATATTATAAAACATGCATATAAATCAGTGCCTGACGGAGAAATATTTCTTAAATTGAAATATTCTGATCATAAATTTACAATTAAAATAATAGACTACGGTAATTCTTTTCATCCGGAAAATGTTCCGGACCCCGACTTGCAGAAGTATTATAATCAGCATAGAGTCGGAGGGTTGGGTATGTATTTGATGAAAACTTTAATGGATGAAGTAAAATATAGTTCTGTCCCGGGAAAATATAATCAGGTATATCTTACGAAGTACTTAAATAATAGTAACTGATGATGAATGATTTGGATAACATTAAATTAAGAAGAAACCTTACCGCATTAGTAGAATTCAGTCGCATAATCAATTCAAGTACAGATCTTGACTTCATTATAAACAATATTCTGTTAACCTGTATGGGAAAATTTCTTGCTACCAAAGGACTTTTTGCATTAAATACAGACGGAGTACTTAAAATTCAGGCATCTAAAGGAATCCCTGTCGAACTAATAAAGCAATTCCCCCAAACCGGTGTAACCAAAGATATGTTTGATAACAAAGAGTTAAAAACATTTCTTGGATTAGGAGAATTATGTGTATCTGAAAAAATTACAGCCTCCGGTAAGTTGCTTGGAGCTATCTGTCTCGGTGAAAAATTAAATGATACCCCTTATTCGGATGATGACCGCGAATTTCTCAGGACAATTCTTAATATCTCTTCCACAGCTATTCAGAATTCTATTGTGATTAACGAATTGAAAAATGTAAACAGGATTCTTGATACAAGGCTCCACAGACTTAATTCCTTGTTTGAGTTAAGCAAGGAATTTGCCTTATTTTCCGAATCATCCAAAGTAGCAAGATTGTTGGTTTATTCTGTAATAGGCCAATTGTTTGTTTCAAAGTTTGCAGTAATAACCTTTAATGGTCCCAGTCCTGAAATCCTCGAGTCAAAAATCGATAACGATGAACTAATCAAAATTATTAACAGTAGAGACCTGCGATCACTGGAATCAGCTATTACCGGAGATGGAATATTACGAAAGTACAATGAACTTGAAAAACTGAACATAGAACTGGTTGTCCCGATGCAAATCCAGGGTGAGACAAAAGGGCTTATCTTTTTAGGTAAGAGGATTAATAATCAATCTTATTCTGATGCTGATATTGAATATGTGTATGCAGTAGGCAGTCTTGCAATAATTGCTCTTGAAAATAAAAGATTATTTCAGGAGGAACTTGAAAAGAAAAAGCTTGAAGATGAGCTTGAACTTGCAAGAGACATCCAGAAAAATCTGCTCCCGCATTCAATCCCCAAACTGAAAAACTTTGATATATCAGCATTGAATGTCTCATCACGGCAGGTCGGAGGGGATTATTATGATATTATAAAACTTGATGAAAACAATCTATGTGTAGCGATTGCGGATGTATCCGGCAAAGGTGTACCTGCCTCTTTGCTGATGGCAAACCTGCAGGCATTTTTGAAAACCATTTGCCGTCATGGAATGGCAATAGATGAAGCCACCGGACTAATAAATGATCTGATTACCGAAAACACTTCTGACGGCAGGTTTATAACTTTTTTCTGGGGAATAATAAATGATGAAGGTAAAAAATTTACCTATGTTAATGCAGGTCATAATCAGCCTTTGTTAATAAGAGACGGTAACATTACCAAGCTGGATAAAGGGGGGATAATTCTTGGGGTGGTTAAAACCTTTTCTCCGTATATTTCTGATGAAATCAATCTTAAAGAAAATGATACTATTATTATGTTTACCGACGGTGTATCCGAGGCAATGAATAAATATGGTGAGGAATTCTCTGATAAACTGCTCGAAGAAATAGCAGTGAAGGCTGCAGACAAATCTTCAGAAAAAATACTTGATGAAATCCGACGGGAAGTTATAGATTTTACTTCAGGTGCTGTACAATCTGATGATATTACTATTATGGTGATTAAGGTTAAATAAAATTTTAACACGTTAGAAAGAATATTAAGTGGATCCGGTAAAAGAAAAATTGGTGAAGTACCGCTCTAAGATAATTATCGTAATGAGTCTTCTGTTTATTTTACTGGGTCTCGGCAATTTACTGGTTATTACTACCATTAATCCTACTTCAAATGATGAATGCCTCTGGATTCCTGAGATGAAGGCAGACACTCTTGCAGTCAGGTTTGAATCTGTAAAGGTAAACGGAGTTACCTGGAATGCGGGAATCAGGAATGATGATTTTCTCCTGAAGATAAACGGAAATAAGATTACTTCAACCAACCAGGCGCAGATGCTTCTTAACAAAATTGCAGGAGGGAATTATGCTAAGTATACTGTTAAGAAGAGCAGCGGAAAAATACTAGAAACAAAAGTCTATGTTAAAAAGCTGATAAATTTTCCTGCACTCGGTGCCAGTCTGCTTGGATTTTTCTGGCTGCTAATCGCATTCATTGTCTTAATGGCCAAACCGGAAGGAAGGATTCAAAGAATTTTTTATGCAATCGGAGCTACGATGATTCTTCTGGTGGCGGGCAACTTCCAGACATTTCCCTTTGTCAAATCCACCCCGCCATTAGGTTTTATTATTGATCTTCTTAATACAGGTGGGCTGGTATATTTACCTTTTCTCCTGCTCCACTTTTTCTGGATATTCCCCCGCGAATTTAACTTTGTAAAGAAAAAATCCATAAACCTGCTGCTATATCTTGTTCCTGCAGTCATCTTTATCGCAACTATAATATACAGGTTATTATTTGTATATGATTCGCCTTTATCATCAATGTACATTGAACAGCACATTGAACAATACAATAAAATTGAGAACATCTTTCTCGGGTTGGCTTTCTTAACAGGTTTTATATCTCTTAACATTAATTATTTCAGAATTAAGACCCCAAAGGAAAGAAAACCTCTTTCAATTATTCTGATTTCTTATCTCCTGGCAATTCTTGTTATACTTTATACTTTCTTTGTTGCCCCCGCTATTTCAGATACTATTTTTAACTCCCCTGAATTTTATATGCCGGTGATAATACTTTTCATCCTACCCGTAGCTTTTGGATATTCTATATTCAGGTATCAATTAATGGATGTAAGTATTGTTGTTAAAAATACAATAATTTACGGTGCGGCAACAATCACCATTGCTGCTGTATATTTTCTCGTGATTTATATTATCGGACAATCGGTCAGTACAGCAATTGGTACAGAGTATAAAGGTTTAATCGCAGGAATTATTTTTATTGCATTTGCTCTGATATTTCAATCGACCAAGGACAAATTTCAGGAATTTCTAACAGCCAAATTTTATCCGGAGCAGTTTGCTTATCAGAAAATATTAGTTAGATTCAGCAATGAAGTCACAACTGTTGTCGGTCTTGAAAATATTCTCGATACAATGACATCTACTTTTGTTGAATCTCTGAAAATCAAAACTTTCGGAATTATGCTCTATGATGAACAGGAAAATGAATACCGTCTGGCAAGAGGGGTGAACCTGAGTTCTAGTGAAATGAAAGTATCTGCTTTAAACATGCGGAAAGTCATCAACGAAAAATATAATACTGCCGGAATTCCGGTAATAGAAGAAGAAGATTTTTCAAGAGCGCTTACGGTGAATCCTTCATTCCTGATTGATGAAGGGATTTACACTATAATACCGATGATAATAAAACAGAAAGTCATCGGCTTAATGCTTCTGGGATTAAAACACTCCGGTGCAAAATTTGCCGGCAAAGATCTGGATCTTCTTAATGCAGTTGCCAACCAATCAGCCATTGCAGTTGAAAATGCGCGGTTATATAAATCCGAAGCGGAAAAGATTAAGATTGAAAGAGATCTTGATCTCGCCAGAAAAATTCAGCAGGGACTCCTTCCCAAGAAAATTCCTGCCATAAAAGGACTCGATATTTCAGGAGAAATGATACCAGCAATGCAGGTGGGCGGCGATTATTTTGATTTGATACCTGTCGGAGAGGATAAACTTTTCGTTATTGTAGGAGATGTATCAGGAAAAGGACTATCTGCATCATTATATATGACCAAACTTCAGACAATGGTTGAATCAGCCTGTCTGCCGGGCAGACTGCCCAAGGAAATTCTGATAGATATTAATAAAAGAATATATACTTCGATGGAGAGAAGCTGGTTTATTACAATGACAGTTGCTTTATTTGATATGCAAAACAACAAGGTGAATTTCTGCAGGGCCGGTCATATGCCGGTTTTTGCTGTTCAGGATGGAACAATCAGCAAGTACAGGACAATGGGGTTGGGTGTCGGGTTGGAGAAAGGAATTATATTTGAAAAAACTCTCTGCGAAGAAGAAGTCAGTCTCAGTAAAAATCAGGTTTTTGCATTTTTCTCCGATGGAGTAACAGAAGCAATGAATGAACAAAAAGAATTATTTGGCGAAGAAACATTATCACGTCTTTTACTTAACAAATCCTCATTCTGCAGTTTAGAAATATTAAAAGATATCTGGAAAACCATCCACAACTTCCGCGGTCAAGCGGAAGTGAATGATGATATGACAATGGTGCTGGTGAAAGTGGTGTAAACAAAGATTTTTGTTATCCTAAAGTCTTCAGTTTTACCCTTCAGTCAGAAATCCTTATTATAAAATTTTCCGTAAATTTGTTGTATCATGTTCAATCAATTAGTTATTTATTCAATAGTTCAATCAACAAATAAACCGTAATAGTAAAGCCTTCCTAATAACTAAAAGGTGACTCAAGGGTGAAGCCAAGATTCAGAATTAAACCCTGATCACCATCTCCGCCAGCCAATGAATTAAAAGTCCCTATCGCAAATCCGATTTTGGGATTCCATTTGTCAGTATTTTGATTATTAAAACTATATTCCAGCCCAATTGTCACTTCATGTCTTGGATTCTCAAAGTCTTCCGGAATAAACCCATCGCTGAGAAAAGTAATTCTGTACTGTA
>DATICR010000357.1:0-3490 GCA_035456745.1 Ignavibacteriaceae bacterium | reverse complement strand
TGACCAGCTGTATTTATTACATCATCATCTCTTCCGACGAACCAGAAATAACCATCCTCATCGATGCTTGCCCTGTCGCCGCATAAATACCAGCCATTGGCGAATTTATTCTTATAAGTTTGTTCATTATTCCAGTATGTGCGGAACATCGAAGGCCATCCCGGCTTAAGAGCGATCATCCCAACCACCCCGCATCGATCCAACGGGAGATGAGTTGTCAAATCAACGACGGTAGCGGTCATTCCCGGAAAGGGTTTTCCCATTGAACCGGGTTTAATTTTCATGCCGGGATAGTTACTTATTACTATACTGCCGGTTTCTGTTTGCCAGTAAGTATCATGGAATGGCAGTCCGAATGCTTCCTTCGACCAGATAACTGCTTCTGCATTCAAAGGTTCACCCACACTTGCAAGGTGTCTTAAAGATGACAAATCAAACTTTTTAACCACATCTGTACCTTCTTTCATCAGTGCCCGGATTGCAGTCGGTGCAGAATACCAAACAGTGACTTTATTTTTTTGGATAAACCTGTACCAGGTTTCAGCTTTAAAGCCAAGGTCAGTAACGCACTGGGTAATTCCGTTAGCCCATGCACCGATGATTCCATAGGAAGTGCCAGTAACCCAGCCGGGATCTGCAGTGCACCAGTATATATCATCTTCTTTAAGATCAAGCACATATTTCGAAGTAATATACTGTGAAATAAGTGAATAATGTACGTGCTGAGCTCCTTTGGGTTTACCTGTGGTTCCGGAAGTATAATGCAGCACGGAAGGAATTTCTGCAGTGGAAGGATAAATATCAAAATTTTCTACGGGATCAAGTTCCGTCATATTTAAAGCAGTTTCACGTTCACCAAACGACCCGGAATGATCATGATCAACAACAATCACAAATTTCAGATTAGGTAAATCATGTATAATATTTTTTACCTTAGGAAGGTGTTTTTTCTGAGTAATTATGGCGGAAGTCTGAGCATCTTCCAACCGCGTGAACAGAGATTCTGATCCGAACGCAGAAAATAAAGGCTGTGCTATTCCGCCCATTTTAAGGATACCAAGAAATCCAAAATATAATTCAGGAATCTTATCCATAAACAGGCAGATTCTTTCACCAGGCTTCAGACCAAGATTTGCCAGATAGCTTGCAATAGTATTAGTAAGTACACGCATTTCATTAAAGGTAAATCTCTTCTCAATATTTCCAAACCCTTCCCAGATAAGTGCCGTTTTATCAGGTTTTCCAAGCCGGCATATCCGGTCAGAACAATATTCCCCTATATTAATTATGTTTCCTTTTTTATAGCAGAGCTCTTTCTCAGCTATTTCCCAGGAAAATTTTGAACATTCTTCTTGATAAGATTTCATATTTGGAAGATTAAAGGACATGATTTCTCTCTCCCTGAATTATCCGTAAAAATGTGTTACCTAAATCTAATTAATTTTTTTATTTGTTAGTATAAAATTTTTACTTTGATAAATATTTTTTCCGGTGGTCAGTTTCACTGGATGTAAATTATTCATAATCCGGAATCTAGAAATTTCGGTTTGTTTTTAAAAGTACGGATGGATAAAATGGAGTAAACTAATAATTTATTTACTGTCTTGACGTATTATTTAAATACTTTAAGAATCGCTTCTTCCAATTCTGTTAAGTATAATGCTTTTTTTACAATTGCGACGGGGTTAGTTTCTGCAGCTTTTTGAAGGGTTTCATCATCCTCATCTGAGGAAAGATATATAAATGGAATTTTGTAACTCAGGCTCATCCATTTAATTATGTCTATTCCGCTTATTCTGCCTCCAAGACTGATGTCCATCAAAATTAAATCAGGTTTGATTGTAAGAATAAAATCAGAAGCCTCAGCTACATTATTCGCAATAAAAACATTTGTAAACCCTGATTTTTTTAGATAATTCTGCATTTCCAGGGCTATCGAATTCTGATTCTCAACTAAAAGTATATTTTTCAGATCATACGACATTTCTACCTTGGTTTACAAAAAACAAATATAAAATTTATTCTCAACGTAACATTGATTCATAACACATTGCTGGAATGACATTTTGTCGTGGTTTTTCACAAGTAACATATTTATTAATAGAATGTCGAACCTTAAAATCTAATCCTGTCTATTAAACAATTATCTAAATTTTTATCTAAATTCCTTAACTTAATTTCAGATTATCATAACATTTTTTGTATTATGAATAACGTACATAATCATCCGACTATTGGAGCAGATATAGTCCGTCCCACCCGTGTAGAAGTGGATTTAAATCTGCTTAAGGAAAATTATCTGAAGGTGAAAAAGCACGTATTCCCTGCAAAAGTAATGCCTATACTGAAAGCTAATGCATACGGACATGGCCTGGTGAGAATAGCACAGTTTTATCAGGAATTAAATGCCGATTACATTGGTGTAGCTGTAGTCGAAGAGGGAATATTATTAAGAGAATGCGGAATAAATATTCCGGTTTTGATTTTGGGAGGAATTTGGGAAAATCAGATTCCTCTTTTTCTGAAAAATGATTTAACCATAACTGCATCATCAATTGATAAATTGAAACAGATTGAAGATGCAGCTTTACATCTTAAACTGAAGGCGAATGTACACCTGATGATTGATACCGGCATGGAACGAATAGGCGTACATTATTATAATGCAGAAAAATTCCTGACCGAAGCTTATAAACTTAAACACATAAATGTTGAAGGGATATATTCTCATTTTGCAAACGCGGATTCTCCGGATTTGACTCACACAAAACTCCAGTATGAACGTTTCACTGAAGTACTTTCATTTTTCGAAAAAAATTCTATTAAACCGCCTGTCAGACATATTTCCAATTCCGGAGGAATATTACAGTTTCCCGAGGCTAATCTTGATATGGTGCGTCCGGGGATTATTCTGTATGGTGTATATCCTTCAAAAGAAATTAAAAAAACAGTTGAAGTGAAACCGGCATTAACCTGGAAATCATTAGTCGTTTATTTTAAGGTAATTAAACCCGGAAATCCTGTGGGTTATGGTTTAAAATGGCAGTCAGATCATAATGTACGTGCAGTGACTATACCGGTGGGTTATGGTGACGGATATTTCAGGAGTATGAGCGGAAAAAGCAAAGTATTAATTAACGGTGAGAAGTACCCGGAAATTGGAACGATATCAATGGATCAGATTGTTGTTAATCTTGAACAGGGTTCTGCATATAATGGTGATGAAGTAATTTTGCTTGGAACAGATGGTAAAAATAAAATTACTGCTGAGGATCTTGCAGAATGGGCCGGAACGATTCCCTACGAAATATTGACGAATATAAACACAAGGGTGCCGAGAGTATACATCGGAAAGTAGTTTTGACTTTAAATATAGATAACCTTCGGAGTTAAATAATATTTTCTCCGAAGGTTATAACAATCATGGAATCAGTCGAACACCAATAATTCAATCTATCTTTTGTCTTCCTATGCCTACTTTGCTGCGAGT
>DATICR010000356.1:0-8130 GCA_035456745.1 Ignavibacteriaceae bacterium | reverse complement strand
AATCCTTCTGCTCCCCTACGTGGACTCTCATCAATTAAATTAATTCCTTTATCTTTTAAATCTATGAGGGCTGAAGGAAGATTTTCAGCTGCGAATGCAAGATGATGTATTCCTTCCCCTCTCTTTTCAATAAACTTTGCGATCGGGCCTTCCGGGTCAGTTGATTCGAGCAGTTCGATTTTGGTTTGCCCTACTTTAAAAAAAGCCGTCTTAACTTTCTGGTCCGTTACATCTTCGATTGCATAACATTTTAATCCAAGGACCTCTTCGTAATACTTAATTGCCGTATTCAGATTCTTAACTGCTATCCCGATATGTTCAATATGTGTTAAATTCATTTTAAATCCCTGGATTATATGACAACATGTTCTTTATATTCGCCAAAGACCACACGCAGGGTATTACAAATTTCTCCCACGGTAGCATATGTCCTGACTGCATTAATTATAAACGGCATAAGATTTTCGTTACCCCGGGCAGCTTTTTCAAGACTCTTCAGAGATTCTGTGACCTGATTATTATCTCTCTGCTTTCTGATTTTATTCAGAAAAGCTATCTGATTTTGCTGAACCTTCATATCAATTTTCAGGAGTTCAGGTTCCTCATCCCCCGTAATATGAAATTTATTGACTCCTACTACAATCCTTTTACCACTTTCCATCTGCTTTTCAAATTCATAAGCTGCCTGCTGTATTTCCAGTTGTACATAACCATCTTCGATTGCTTTTACCATACCGCCCATTTCATCAATCTTGTTAATATAATCTTCGGCTTCTTTTTCAATTCTGTCTGTCATTGCTTCCAGATAATATGATCCCGCCAGAGGATCAATAGTATTCGTGATACCGCTTTCATATGCAACAATTTGTTGAGTACGTAATGCTGTCCTTACTGAATTTTCAGTTGGTAAAGCCAGAGCTTCATCCTTTGAGTTTGTATGCAGGCTCTGAGTACCTCCAAGCACAGCAGCAAGAGTCTGAATTGTAACACGGACTATATTGTTATCAACCTGCTGGGCTGTTAATGTGGAGCCTGCTGTCTGAGTATGAAAACGAAGCATCATTGATTTTTCCTTTTTTGCTTTGAAGCGTTCTTTTACAATTCTCGCCCATAATCTGCGGGCAGCTCTGAATTTAGCTACCTCTTCAAACAGATCATTATGAGAATTAAAAAAGAAAGAAAGCTGTCCTGCAAAATTATCAATATCAAGTCCTGCATTTAAAGCAGCCTCAACATATGCTATTCCGTTAGCAAGAGTAAAACCGACTTCCTGTGCGGCAGTTGATCCCGCCTCTCTAATATGATAGCCGGAAATCGATATAGTATTCCACCTGGGTACTTCTTTCGCACAGTATCCAAAAATATTGGTTATAATACGCATTGAAGGTTTGGGTGGAAAGATGTAAGTGCCTCTGGCAATGTATTCCTTTAAAAGATCATTTTGTATGGTGCCGCTTATTTTATTTTTCGGTACTCCCTGTTTTTCAGCGACAACAATATACATTGCGAGCAGTATTGAAGCAGAGGCATTAATTGTCATTGAAGTAGATATCTTATCAAGCGGTATTTTATCAAACAATATTTCCATATCGGCAAGGGTGTCTATGGCTACTCCTACTTTTCCAACTTCACCATATGCTAATGGATCATCACTGTCGTAACCTATTTGTGTAGGTAAATCAAATGCAACTGAAAGACCACTGGTTCCCTGCTCAAGAAGATATCTATATCTTTCATTTGATTCTATGGCAGTGCCGAAACCTGCGTACTGACGCATAGTCCAGAAACGGCCTCTATACATTGTCGGCTGGATTCCCCTGGTAAAGGGATATAATCCGGGAAATCCTATTTTTTCATTATATTTTTCAAATTCAATATCATCAGGAATAAATAAAGCCTTAACGGGTATAAACGAAATGGTAGAAAATTCTTCTTCTCTTTCAGGAAATTTAGATATGCATTTATGATATGTTTTGTCTTCCCATTCTTTATATGCTTTTTGAACCTTGTTCTTCAAATCATCCATTGAAGCCACATTACCTCCATATTTTTTGGTCGATGCGTGCAATAAATTCAATTCGCATCCCTAAAAATAAAGTATTAAAAGCTTATAGGAAATTTAAAAAAGCATAAATAGCTTTTTATTGATGAAATTACCGCAAAAATTAAAAGATATTTTCAAAGAGTGCAGGATTTTTCAACAATAGAAGTATGATATAGAGGATAAACCTGATTAGTCTTGATTCAATTCAGCGACTGGAAAGTTTTTTTCTCAGTCTCCTCAAGTGATTTGAGAAGTCGTGATTTTGAGAATGGTTTTACAAGAAATTGGTCTGCTCCGGCATTATAGAATTCTTCAATTCTTGAATCAATTGTTTCACTTGATAATACAATAATGGATCGGTTATAAGGATCATTTTTTTTGAGATCCCTGCAGATCAGAAGGCTTTGTGTCCAATGGTTGGGATTGACATCAAAAATTATAGCATCGTAAGTATCACTTACGATATTATCTATTTTAAACTCTCTTAATGAGTATACTTTTACTAAGTGAGTATTTTTAAGAAAAGCTTTGATAAGTTCATAGGACTCGCCGGTATTATCAAGCATTAATATCTTTTTCTTTTGATCAACGGATTTAATTTTTTCTTCATTGCTGCTGATATTCTGGGACAAAGGAAGGGTGAAGGTAAAAGTTGTACCGACTCCTTTAATGCTGTCAACAAGAAGAGAACCGCCAAGTTTTTCAATATATTTTTTTGCAAGAGCCAGCCCCAGTCCATTACCTTCAAAATTCCTGCTGATATTCAAATCCTCCTGGCTGAACGGTTTGAAGAGATGGTCCATATAATCAGTTGAAATTCCTATTCCCGAATCTTTTATTTTACAAATCGCAAGATCTCTTTCATTTAATACATCGGCCTCAATCTCAATGAAACCTCTTTTGGTAAATTTCTCTGCATTATTAAGCAGGTTGTTAATAATGTTTTCCACACTCTGTACATCAACATCAACATAAATTTTATCTCTTCCGAAATTTGTCTTTAAATTGATATTCTTCTTTGCAGTAGATCCTTTAATAAGAGTGATCCCCGATTTAAGCATCCCTATTAAGTCGACTGTTTGAACATTTAATTTATAATTACCCGCTTCAAGCTGTGCAAAATCAAGCATCTGGGTAATGCTTCTGAAAAGTCTTTCGCTGCCGCTGTAAAGATTATCAAGATAGATTTTATCTTCAGGTCCAAGTTTGTCTTTTAGATTTTCCTTTATAATAGAGGAGTATCCAAGAATTATGTTCAAAGGTGTACGAAGTTCATGCGAAAGCACATTTAGAAATGTATTTTTAAGTCTCTCTGCTTCCCTGTTACCCAGTCTTGCTTTTTTTATCTCTTCTTCTGTAATCATCATTTCCGTCTGATCTATATGGAACAGCACAACATAATTAGTATTATCGAATGAAAGAAAATAAAGATTTGTGCTGAATATAGGAATGGTAATCTCTTTGGCACGGAGAAGTGAGTCCGCATAGTCACTTACCGTGAAATTACTTTTTTCATTAAAAGCATTTTGAATTATTTTCCTGACACCGTTTTTACGGAGTTCAATATCTCTGAAGACAGAATATTCTTTCAGTTCATTTAATGTGTAACCCCATTGAAAAGAAAAAGCGGGATTAATGTATACAATATTTCCTTCTTCATTTATAATCTGAACAGGAAAATGGATTGAATCGTAAAAAGTTGAAAAATATTTGAATGCTTTGTCACTCATATCTTCTAATTAACCGGTAAAGAAAAAACAACCGTTGCACCTTCTCCTGCCTTAACGATTTCTATGCTTCCGTTATGCTGCTCGATTATGCTTTTACAAAGAAATAATCCGTAACCGCTCCCTCTTGTTTTTGGGAGTTCGAAAGGATTCATAAGTTTATCTGCCGGAAAACCGGGACCATTATCACGAACTTCAACATTTATTTTCGATTCACCTGAATATGTCCTGACTCTAATGGTAGAATCCTGCCTTGCTTCGGTTGAATTCGTAAAAAGATGAACAAGCAGATGCTGTATCTGGCTTGAATCATATTTGCATTCGGGAACTGTATTGAATTCAGTTTCAAAAGTTATTTTATGAAATTTTTTCATCGGGGACAAGTACTTAATCACCGACTGAATTGTTTTATTAATATCACCGTGGTCTTTGTTTAAATTAACAATTGACGTTTCGAGCAATACCTGAGCATATTTCTGAATGTTGCGGATACTGTCGATTGCGACTTTGGATTTTAATTTAAGCCTGTCAAAGAATAAAGTATCAATATCAAGATCTTTAGCTTCAATATCTTTATGTGTCTTTTCAATGACTCTTAGCATACTTTCAGTTTCAAGCAATGCAAGGTGAACTAGCCCTTGTAAAGACTGACCTATTTCGGAATCTATACTTGATTTTAGTGCTTTCCTTTCGGCAATTATTAATTGAGTATTAGCCTCCTGTAAAGCATTGTAGGCATTTAACTGTCCATTATAAAGTTGTGCATTTCTTATTGCAATTGCTGCCTGTCCCGCAAGGATTTCAAAGGTATCGGTTATTTCTCTCACACGAATTTTATGAAGGAATTTACTGTCGACATATATTACACCGATTTTCTTTCCCTCAATTATTAAAGGGGAGCAAAGAATCGTTTGAAGCTCAAGCTTGAGAATACTTTTACTGGGATCATAATTATCGCTTTGTGCACCTTCGATGAATTTTGATTGTCCTGTTTCAAATACATCCTTAACTACGGTAGTACTTACTTCAAATAAAGATTCGGGAAGTGTTACATCATTATTATCCAAACCCAATTTATATTCAAGTTCACCGGTAGAGTTTTTCAGTACAATAAAACCTCTTTCGGAGTTTGTAAGTTTTATTGCGTTCTTTAAAACCAGTTCCAGAACATCTTCGATTATAAGCGAACTGTTTATACTTTTTACGATATCCAGAATCAGTTCCAGGTTTTTAATCTTTTCTACAGGTTCATCCTGGACGGTCGTTTTTTCAAGTGCATCTATATTTTTTTTGAAATCAGTAAATTTCATCAGAATCCGAAATTAAGTTAACCACGATATAAATTTAAAAATAGAACAATACAATCTAAAATGAAATAAATATGCATTAAATAGCATTTAGGAGAAGCTTTTAAAAAAAGCCGATTTTCAAATGAATCTTTGCTATCCTGCTATAATAGAGCATGTTCTTATGAACAATTTTTCTGCCATATTACCGATTCAATTTTTATAACATTTTACGTTATTTTCAAACAATTCTCAGGTAATAATTGAATTATTAAAAGAAAATTATACCGAAAGGAGGAGGAAAATTGAATAAAAATAAGTCGATTTAATATTTAATAGCCGTTTGCCAAGAAAAATTAAATGAGGAAGAACAGGGAATTATTTATTCTTTCCTGCTGAAAGTTCTGTTAGATGTTGTTTGATAAACTGAACTTTTTCTGAGTGTTTAATGCGGCGATAATAATTAAGAGCAGATTTAAAGCATTCTTCTGCTTTATCATTCATTTTTTTGATTTGATAGAGAATTCCAAGTTCAACCATGGTTTCTGCATAATTCAGCTGGTTTGATAACTCTTCATTTATTCTCAAACTGGTTAGAAGATGAATTTCTGCCAGTTTATAATTTCCTCTGGTTCTTTCAATTATTCCCTTCAATTTGAAATTGTCGGCAACAGTTAACCTGTCATTCAATTTATAGCTTAGTTCGAGCGACTTATCTGAAAAACCATTAGCAAGAACGAGATCATTCAGTTGAATATAAATCAAAGCTTTGGTCAGATAGGAAATTGCAAGGTTGGAAATATAATTAACTTTTTGAGCAAAACTGATACTTTGATCAATCTCTCCCAGGGCAAGTCTATATTCACCTCTATCTACATGCAGCAGCGCGAGGTTGTGCCTTAATTCTATTATACGGAGGATATTATTCAGTTTATTAAATTTAATAAGTGCTCTGTGAAAATAATTATACGAATCTTCATAAGATCCCTTCATCCCGTTAACAACGCCCAGGTTTATTTCAATCATGCCCATAAGACCGGTATCGTTGTTTATGTTAAGGTGCGACAGGCAGTTTTCAAAATGTTTTGCAGCTCGGTCAAGTTTACCATAATCAAGATGAATTACACCTAACAGGTTTTCGCACCGTACATACCCTCTAAAATCTTTTTCCTTTTCATAAAGCTGTTTTGCTTTGTTTAAAGTGGTTATACTTTTAGTCCATTCAGAGAGCCTGCTGTATATTGTTGCAAGAAGATAATAACCCTGAGCTTTAAAAGGATTTAAGTCATCCCTTTTTTCAATTAACTCCAATAAATTATTTAATATCTGGATGGCGATATTGAATTCACCCTGGATTATCGAGGTATCAGCAAGCTGAATAAGGAATTCCGGGTATGAGATATCATCAAGTTTATCTTTTGCAAATGTTATTAAAAGATTTACTTTTAACTGATACTCAGACCCGGAAGTAAATGTGGAGGATAACTGCGCTTTATTTAAATGGGTAAGAGAAGATACTAGCTCTGCTTCAGAAGGTTTTTGTTTCAGAAGTTTTTTGTACTCTGAAATTTCTTCCTTCTTAAAATAGCTTTCTAATACCTTCTCTATTGAGTGTTGTGCTTCTTTAATCACTTTATTTCAAGATTACATTAAAGAAAATATAATAATTTATCTAGTAAAAACGTATCTTGAAAAATGCGACAAATGGGCATTAGTTACTGCTAATGTCCCTGTTGCCGTATTTACTGTCAGGCTGTTATAGCTGATCGGTTCAAGGTAACTCCCATCATCGGAAATATACGCAAAACCAACATCAGAAGGATTTACCCCGGTTAGATCCAAACCTGATACAGTAAGATTTAAAAGCACAGGTGCATCAAATGATAGGCTCGGATTAAAGTCTACTTCAGCGAATGCGTTGCTGTTTGCAACATAAAGGACTTTTTCTCCTGGGTAAGCATTTGATGGCACATTTAGGGTTGCCTGAACGGTAACCACACCGGATGCCCCTTGATAAGAACCGCTTAATTGCAGATTACCACCTGTACTACCACTTATATTCTGTGACGCAGAGAATGTAGTTTCGGTAGTCATATCTGCCGCAGCAGGCATCTTAAACAATTTTCCGGAATTACCATTTTGAGCGGGCGGGAAGCTGTTATTTATATCGGAGCATCCTCCTAACAGCAAACCTGCAAAAAGAATGGAAAATAGGACTTTTTTCATAGCATTAACACCCTCTCATATATGAGTTTTAAAATAGATTTAGTTTTTTACTCCGGTGCTGCGCTCACAAGAGTGATTATAAACATTCAATGTTTATGCCATCGATGATTCATTACTAATTTTGGTTGCTTTAGTATACAATAAAAATGATAGCGGTAATTTTTACATGGCTATATCGGTAAAAAGCGGAAAATTGTAAAATATATTTACAAATTTTTGAGGTCGTGGGTTGAAATTCAGAGGCTGTTTTCACCTAAAATCATTCTTTTCTGAGCAGTTTATCTAATTTTGGTCTCGAAATCCCAAGCTGCTGTGAAGCTTTGGATTTATTCCCTTTAAATTTCTTTAAAATTTCTTCGGCATAAACTTGATTGAGTTTTTCCAGATCAGTATTAATATAGTTAAGTTGTAACTGTATAATATGTGGATGAGGACTAAGGTTGACTTCTTTTTCTAGATTCTTTGTGGGATTATAATTAATTATGCTTGAGAAATTTCTTAATTTTAAGTTTTTCCCCTCACTTAATAAAACTGCTCTCTCAACAGAGTTTTTTAACTCTCTTACATTACCGGGCCATGTATAGTTTAGAATAAAATTTTCCAGTTCTGGTTCAATCCTTGTTATTTTTTTATTAAACTGAATATTATAATCCTTAATAAAATAATCAGTCAAAAGTTTTATATCATCCTTCCGTTCCCTGAGTGGTGGAATTTCAATAGATACAGTATTCAATCTGAAATAAAGATCATTTCTGAATAGATTCTCTTCAACCATATCCTTCAGTTTTCTATTTGTTGCAGAGATTATCCTTGCATTTACTGGTATATCACTCACCCCTCCCAGTCT
>DATICR010000355.1:0-4572 GCA_035456745.1 Ignavibacteriaceae bacterium | reverse complement strand
CTTTACAATCAAAAAAATTCCCAGCAGGATCCTGAGAAAATCTAACCACGCCGGATGATGTTGTTCCCTCCATTTTTCAATTCCTGATATTCCTGTTAAACTTTTTTCATTCATTTCTTTACCCATTAAACATTCAATAATTCAACATTCTGTCATACATTCTAATGATAATCAGTTTTCGGTCAGCATGTGGTAAACTACCGCACAACCCATTACTGTCCAAATTATTTTTAGAGCATTAAAAAAAATTGTATGCGGGTATAAATGAGAAGTATTTTTCATCATTCATTTTTAATCCCCCAATAATTATACAATAGTTTTTACCCCGCAATGCTTTGCTGCGGGGCAGGCGCAGATAAACGCTGATATTTATATGCTTTATTTTGAAGTGGTTTGACACAACCACATTATTTTTCTTTGGATTTACCAATCAGATAATCGACCGAAAATTTTCCTGAACCGTAAATCAGGTAGAAAATAAGCAGGCCGAGTATGAGTATCGAATAAATCAGTTCGGAATTAAGAGCGAATAATCCTTTATGGTAATCGATAAAAATTATTGTAGCAATTAAAATCGGTATCTGGAAAAGGACAATAACTCTTGTGAGCAAACCTATTGCAACCAGTATTCCTCCAGCTATATAAAAAACCAGAACATACTGAGAAGTAACAAGGAATGAGAATACATCGATATTGCTGAGATCCATATTTATTAAAACCTGCTCGCGGTTAACGACAAGAGCTATACCCTTCAGCAAAAGAATAATTCCCAGAAGTATACGAAGATAATCAATCCATTTCGGATGGTGGTGATCCGCCCAGGCTTCGATGCGTTGTGTCCTGTACATATTTTTCCCCACATATAATTTGTGATACTGAAATTAAAGTAATTTATACAAAAGACGCAATATGCTAAAGACTGGACCGGATGACGCGGATAGGTTATGACGAGGTATAAAATTTTGAAGAGAAAGTATATTTATGCCGAACATTAATAATTAAAACAACCGGCGTTCTATTTCATATAACTCCACAGTGTCCTGCTGCCGCAGTCGAGCTTTTCCCACCAGCATAGCAGCATTTCTTCATTATTATTCATAATACCTTTATAGTTAACATTTTCAGGGGGCCGGGCAAATTCAGCAAGCCGGTCGTATATCATTTTTTTATTATCCGGTTTCGCTTCTTTTAATAAGTACCACAAACTTACTTCATCACTTTTCTTTGCGTGTGACAGGATATTTTGTATAACATCATTACCGTCATTTCCCTGATCATACATTAATAAAGCATCTTTGAATTCGGATGAAGCATTCATATGATATGGTATTCCTGTATTACCGTTTTTATCAGTAGCACAAACCATTCCTGCCGGCACAACAAATTTTTCCTCTCCGGTTTTAAGAACTGTCCATCCCGAAGAAACCTCCAATACTGAAGATTTGTCATTTCCTGCTTCAAGCGTAAATGCACAGCCTAAATCTATCACTTCTCCCGCAGGGATTTCTATTTTAAAGAAATCGGGAGGCGACCATGTTTTTGCGGATATTTTGCCGGATTTAAGAAAAAGCCTGTATTCTTTTTTATTGACCGCCACCAATTTAACCTGGCTTTCCGGGGCAACGTGAATGTCGCCGATAATTGCAGATTTCAATTCAGCCTCCGAGGAAGCATCAGTTTTCAGCCATTTGCCGTTTGGAAGTACTTCTCTTCCATTCAAAGGCTGATCTCCCGCAATAGGATTTCCTCTAAGAGTTTCTACCTGCCAGAATGCCGTAGTTGTTCTGGAAAAATACATTATGGTGATTAGTATTGCGAGAATAATTGAAACTACAGACATTCCCACGGCTATCCATTTTGAGTGTAACAGCCAGTTACGTGGTTTTAATTTATATACAGGATCATCTTTTCCCCTGTATTTTGAAAATAAAATATCGGGAAGCTTCAAATCAGAATCGTACTCATTTAAATCGGAACTCCCTTCCCAAAAATCCCCTGCGAACTTTTCTCTTGATGATTTTGAAGCCGTCTTCAACTGTTCGAGTTTTGTTTTACAGGAAGAGCAAAATGAAATGTGAACTGCTATTTCCCTCCTCATTTCATCAATCAGTTTACCTTTTAAGTAATCCCCCATGTAATATTTAACTTCTCTGCATTTCATATTAATTTCTATCAGACTATTATACAGTTATTTTTCTGATTCATTTCCAGCACAGTAGTTTTACAATAAATTAAGTTTATGATGGGGCAAACACAGTAATGCCTGACACACACCGGATGTTTTTTAAATAATTTTTTGTTCTAAGATTTATGCAGAAACATAATGCTAAAAAATTTTCAAAGCAATATTTAATAGCGCATCATTACCCCGATATTAATTTTTTTTCTCTTCCAGAAGGTGTTATTTGAAAAGAATCACAATTGATTTTCAAAATTTGGGAGTTTCAGAAATGATGGACTTTCTTTTTTTAGAATTTCATAAGTGAAATTACTACACCATTAAATTAAGACCGGTTGTTTAAAATCACGGTAAAGAGTTAAAAAATGTCAATAACAGATATATAATTATCATTTAAGTATGCTTTGAGTACGCTCTAAATACGCTCTACGTTCACTTTGAATTCGCTCTAATCAATGGTCTCATTTATGCAATTTTCTTACTTCTTACTTTTACTTCATCTCTTACTTTTATCTTTTTTATCTTCCTCCCGGCGAGACCTCTACTATCCCGGGATTTTTTCTTTAGTCTTATCTTTATGTCCTGGAGTCTTTATGGTAATAATAAATTCTAATATTACTTGCAGATTTGCATTTTAAAATTATTCTTGATTTAAAAGTAAATCTTTTCTTATCTTTCAAATACAGATACAATAATTAATTCCAATCAACTTTATTAAATCAACTGCATAGGAGATTTCTATGAATTTATATGCAATTGCTCTCTTCCTGCATATTGGAGGAGCAATAGGGCTTTACGTCGGACTAGGAATGGAAGGGCTGATTTTAAGACACCTGGGATACGCGGAAACAAATTCTCAGGCGTTATTATGGGGCAATTCGATGAAAATTATGCGAATTGTTTTTGGAGTTTCCTCATTACTGCTGCTTATACCGGGCGTTTACCTTGCTGAAGTTGTCTGGGGATGGACTCCCTGGGTTATAACAGGACTGGTACTTTTAGTCGTACTTTCAGCCTACGGCAGTGTCAGCGGGAAAAAAATTGCAGCAAATGTATTTTCCCTCTCAAAAAATAATGAACCTATTCCTGCAGAAACCAAAAATAACTTAAGAGATCCGAAACATTTAAGGTTTTACAAGATGAGATTACCCATTGCTGCAGGAATTATTTTTATTATGACTATAAAACCTGATTTGTTGGTAAGCATTGTTTCTATTATTGTATCCTTAATAATCGGAATCATGCTAAGCCTCCCGGCCGGTGAAAAAGTAAAAGAACTGGAATCAGCATAAGTCGTGCTGAATGTTTCATTGTCAAGCAGCCGATCATCTGCGCAGAGTCTTTATACAATCTTACAATCCTGATCCATTTGATTAATGAGATGAATTTTAGGATTTTAGCCGTATAATTATTTTTTTGCGGGAAGTTTAAATGCCTAAAATCCTCATTGTTGAAGATGAGCCGAATATGCGGCTAGGACTTAAGGACAATCTTGAATTTGAAGGATATGAAGTTGATCTTGCAGATGACGGAGAGGCGGGGCTGCATAAAATTCTTGATTCAAATTATGACCTTATACTGCTTGATGTAATGATGCCGAAACTTTCCGGTTTCGATGTTTGCAAAACTATCAGGAAAAAAGGAATTAACACACCAGTAATTCTGCTTACTGCCAAAGACCAGGAAATAGATAAGGTTTTGGGATTGGAATTAGGTGCTGATGATTATGTTACAAAACCTTTCAGTTTAAGGGAGTTGCTGGCACGCATCAAGGCAGTATTACGTCGAGGGGAAAGTTTGAAAACCGATGATAACAAAATAAAGATTGGACAACTCGATGTTAATTTTCAGAATTATACTGCTGCAAAAGAAAATGAATCTCTGACCATGACACATAAGGAATTCGAAATACTGCATTATTTATGGAAACACAGAAATCAAACCGTAAGCAGGGATGATTTACTTGAAAAAATATGGGGTTACGAAGAATCTCCAACAACACGAACAGTTGACAATTTTATACTAAAATTGCGTCAAAAGATAGAAGGTGATCCAAATCATCCTAAAATTTTAATAACTGTACACGGGATTGGGTATAAACTGATAGATTAACCGCCCTCCTCAGCCGTAAATGAGTAATCAATTTTTATTCATTGAGAAAATATGCCGTGGCACATCTTTTAACAATACTCAATAATCTACTTATTTTTTCAACTTTTTAGTGAATCACTTTCACTACTGACCGATTTAATTAATTGAAATGCGGTAGATTTTTAAAAGCGCATTGTTTTAAAGGCCACGAGATCCTTTTAATTTCTATTTTATTTAACGTTTTTGCCTAAAACTTCTGTGATTTAAATTATAGGAAATTCCCACATAATTTCTTTTATTTT
>DATICR010000354.1:0-3130 GCA_035456745.1 Ignavibacteriaceae bacterium | reverse complement strand
GGAATAGGAACTTCTACTCTTGAGATTGAAGGTGTTGATGTGCTTGCTCCAGCTGAAATTGCAACAATACCAGATAGGATAGAAGCCGGCACCCTGCTCGTTGCGGGAGCTATAACAGGCGGGAAGATTACATTGGATAATATTCAATCCCGTTATCTGCAGGCTGTTCTTTCTAAACTTGAAGATAGTGGATGTAAAATTAAAGTTGATAAAAATTCTATCACCATTTCACGTTCGGGAGATATCCACCCAGTTGATGTCTCTACATCTATCTTTCCCGGATTTCCTACCGACATGCAGGCACAGTGGATTGCATATATGAGCCTCTCTGATGGAGCAGCAACTATTACTGATACAATTTATACCGACCGCTTCAAACACGTCCCAGAATTGGTACGCCTTGGTGCCGATATAAAAGTCAGCGAAAACAGCGCCGTCGTTAAAGGCGTTGCACATCTTGAGGGAGCTATGGTTATGTCGACTGACCTGAGGGCAAGTGCTTCGCTTGTATTGGCAGGACTGGCTGCCCGTGGAACAACAGAGGTCCTCAGGGTTTATCACCTTGATAGAGGATACCAGAAGATTGAAGAAAAATTAAAGTCACTTGGGGCAGAAATTGAGAGAGTGCCGGGAGCTGAGTATTAATTGTCTATTACAAAAAAAATAACCACCGGTAGCAATTATCTTATTGTGTATCTTTTCATAATTATTCTCTTTGATTTACTGTTGTTGAGAGTCCCGCTGACGAATGTTTTCGGATTTGAATTTTCGGTTCTGAATTCGGTCCTGCTCGTTTTGCTTTCCGGTTTTTATACTCTATCGCTTGCTGCAAAACAAAAAGTATATTCGTCATTCTTAAAAATGGCTTTTACTTCTTTTTTATTTTTTCTTGTTATCCCTGCAGTTATCTCTGTAACCCACGATTTATTGACGGTTAGCTGCTCAATTCCGGATGGACTTATTTTTTATCTTTTCATAACTGTTCCATCCGTTGTTATCGGCGGTGCACTAGCGTTGCTCTCTGTGTTTGTGTCTTATAAGCTTAGATATCCGGTTTTCGTCCTCGTTTTTCTTGCTGTATTATCTATAACCTTCTTTGAACTGTACTATAATGCCCAGGTTTATTTTTATAATCCGATCTATGCTTATTTCCCCGGGACGATTTACGACGAGGCATTGTCTAGTGATTTAAAGTTAATAATCTACCGTTCATTAAATTTTATCTTTTTCGGCATGGTTTATTTCATTTCCCTCAGGGTTCTTTTTAATAAATCATTATTATCAAAAAGATTCGTTGTTTACCTTACCATCCTGATAGCCGCCTTGTTCCTTTATCTGTCTCCGGATTTTGGCTTCTCAACAACTCAGAATAAAATCAGGAAAATATTGAATCACCGGGTAAATACAGAACATTTTGAAATCTGCTTTTCCCCTGATATAAAGGAAGACCTGGTGAAAATTATTTCTCTTCATCATGAGTATTATTTTGACGTCCTGCGAAAATTTTATCAGGTGAATCCGAAAGGAAAATTTGTCTCATTCATATTCTCTGGCAACGATCAGAAAAAGAAATATTTTGGTTCTGAAAATGCAGATGTGTCTAAACCATGGCTGGGAGAAACTTTCACTGTCGCTGATGATTATGATAAAACGCTTCGGCACGAAATTGCACATTGCTTTGCAGGAGAATTCGGCTGGAGTGTATTTCGCGTCGCCGACAGTTTTAACCCTGCCCTTATTGAAGGCGCCGCAGTTGCAGGTTCACCCGATTATGATTTGAACAGCATTCATTATTTAGCAGCTCTTGCTTATAATAATGGCTATAAAATCAGGTTGGAGGATCTTTTTACTGGATTGAATTTCTTTGGACAGACATCGGGTCTCTCATATATCTACGCAGGTTCTTTTTGTAATTACCTCGTAAATATTTATGGTATGGAAAAATTCAAAAAGCTTTATTCCACTCTGGATTTCAAATCAATATACGGTCTTGACGTTGCTCAGCTGGATAATCATTATTTTGCTTTCCTTACCGCCAGCTATAATGCCCTGAACCACGCTGAGGCAGATTATTATTTTGGAATGCAACCGATTATATATAAGATTTGCCCGCGCTATGTGGCTGACCGACTCCGGAAAGCATGGAATTTCTATAACGAGAAGAATTATCAGAAATCTCTTGAGATATTCTCCGAGATTTTGCAGGTGACTAATAATTATTCTGCCCTGATAGGCTATTCAAGTTCATTGTATGATTCCGGGCAGGAGGATAAGGCAATTCGATACCTTCAGGATAATCTGAAGAATTATGAGAATACGGCGTATTATTATAATATTGAGTTCAGACTTGCTGATTTATATTCTGAAAAGAAAGATACTGTTTATTCTGAATCGCTCTACAAAAAAATAATTGATGAGTATCCTAACAGGGATCTTAATTACCTGGCAAATCTCCGCACAGCTTTAATTGACAGGGATTCGTTAATTGTTCCTTACCTGAAGGGGAGTGATGTTGATAAATTTATTATAATCACGAATCTGAACAAGGACACTTATAATTATTTCAGCTTTCCGGTTATGATCGACCTTGCCCAATCTCTCGGCGAATCATATGATTTATTCCTCAGCTTCTTTAATAAAACCCTTGTCGCTGATAATTACCAGAGTAGCTTTGCATTATACAGGTTGTCGGATTATATGGCGGCTCATCTTGATTTTACACAGGCAAGGAAAATAGCCGCACTCGCTATGCGGTATGATAAAGATAAAAACCTTAACTTTGTACTTAAAGAAAACTACGACAGGATAAACTGGTTTTACGATAACTCCAAAGAATTACTATCATCAATAAATTTTAAGTGAAAAAATATGGCACAGGAACAACAGGTCACTAAGCATATGAAAGCGGCCGCTTATTTCCTTGGCTTTATTTCATTTGTTTTGTTTGTATATATATTGATGGCACTCAGCAAAATTCTGATCCCTGTAACTATTGCTATATTTCTCACATTTCTTTTTCACCCCCTGCTTCTGTTCCTTGCCAAAAGAGGTGCTCCCAGATGGGTTTCCATAATTCTTATTCTGATTGTTGTGGGAGTATTCGGATATTTACTCGTTCTCCTCTTGATCT
>DATICR010000353.1:0-4246 GCA_035456745.1 Ignavibacteriaceae bacterium | reverse complement strand
TTGCGGGACCAATTTATCGACATTCTCAGGACGGGTTCCCTGGGAAATATAAAAAAGTGCTTTATCATTATTTATATCAATGCCAGCATTCATATTATAAGCCATTCCCTGTTTCTCCCTTATATCGAAGATAATATTATCAGCAAGCAGTAAAGACAGTGCCTGCAATGCAGGGGCATCCTTCGGGTCAATTGGGACAGTAAATCCCCAGAATAAATAAGAGCGCTGACCCTGCAGATCTTTTTCTATGGTTGTATCCTTATCGATAAGACGAAATGAACGGGAATAAACAGGGGGCTCATCTGTGGCCGGATTTCCCGTGAAATTATTGAAAAGATTATTAATACTTTCCGGGGATGCGGGTGATACCACCGAAATGATCATATTCGCCGGTTGGAAATATTCTTTTGAAAAAGCAGTCAGGTTATCGTAAGTAAGCTCAGGTTTCTTTGCACCCGGGTCAGTCTCATAAACCAATGATTTATAGGTTTCGTCGAACATTTTCTTTGATTTATCTCCGCCCATACCCATCATTCCCATACCCTGAAACTGCTCTTCAGCTTTATTAAATTCCTCCTCAGTGGGTATAAAATTTAAAAACTGACTGTTCAGATAACCGATAATTCCCGTAAGATCATCGGCAAGGCCTTCCACTCTTATATAACCAAAATCCGGATTCAGGTATATATCATCCATAGGAATAAAAGGATTGTCATTAAAGACGTATGTTAGTCCGTATTTATTGCTCATTTTCTGATTCTCATCCGACTGCATTCGCTGCTCAATACAATTATGCAGAATTTTGGCTGCATCCTTCCCGTACTTCGACTCATAATATGCTTTATGTTTTATAAGATAATGCACAGCAATCAGTTTACTTAAATCATTCTGAACAGCTATTACTTCTGCTCCGGAGGGATTGTCTTTAAACTGTTTAATATCAGCGGAGGTACTGACTGTGACATTTTCATCTTTAGCGGAAGGCGATTGAATAATAACCAACGGCTTTGATTGTATCTTAAGAGTTTTGAGTTCTTCCGCTGCTTTATAATATTCTTCCGGGTAATATGATGCAAGGACGGCTTCAATGCCCCTGTTTACAAGAGCATCTGAATTATAAATTCCGAACATATGAGGTTTCTCAATGTTCTTCAGAAAATCAGTCTGAGCAATTGCTGCTTCCGATGTAATATTCTCATCAGATAACCCGAAACTTAAAGCACCCAGCTTTTTTGAAACGGAATTAACAAGTAAATCAAGACTATCCTCTTTGGCGAGCATTACCACCACCCCCACAAAATTCTTTACCGGGGACAATCTTGATGATAAATTCACCGATTTGACAATTGAAGGAAACTCCGACTGCAATGAACTTTGAATGGTATCCTGGTTCCTACTTAATACCACATCAAGAAGTTCGGAAAATTTCGCGGAGCTATATTGAGGTATCTCATAAAACAGCTGCAGCACTATATTTTTGCCGTCGTAAAACCGGTTATATGTGAAATCTTTTTGTAAAAGAGAAGCATCCGGAATCTGAAAGCCGGTATTCCATCCGGGAGTTAGATCCCTTTTAACATTTCCGGGACCAGACTTGCCGTAAATATCTTTCACGGATTGAAGAATATCTTTTGTCTGAAAGTTCCCGATAACAGTAAGCATCATATTATTAGGGACGTAGTAATTCTTATAAAATGAATTTACATCATCGCGGGAGAATGATTTGATTGTTGAATAAGTTCCGAGTGTCGGTAGGGAAAGTGCGTGTCCGTTATACAGAATTGATATTGTATTTCTTTCCAACTGTTCCTGCGGATCGGCAAGACTTTTGGATATTTCTTCCAGAACGATACCCTTCTCTTTTTCAAATTTTTCCTGCGGCATTATAGAATTAAAAAGCATATCAGCCTGTATTTCCATTCCTTTAATTATATTCTCAGCCGGAGTAACCATCATATAATCTGTGTAATACAGATCTGTATGAGCATTATTATATCCGCCGATCATATCAACATCATCATACAGTTGTTTCTGGTTTCGTGTGGTTGTCCCGTTGAATAATAAATGTTCAAGCATATGGCTCATTCCGCTTGTTGAGAAAGTTTCATAAGCCGAACCCACTTTTACTGCCACATTCACTCCGACCATAGGAAGAGCGGGATTTTCAATTAAAAGTACCTGCATTCCATTATCAAGCTCATAAATTGATATACCTTTGGGAAGCGTCTGAATCCGGTTATCAGATTTTTCCGATAACGTATCAGGATTAAAGGATTGGGATGCCTGAATTACAGAAATGACAAAAAGAATATTTATCAAAATAAAATATATTTTTTTCATGAACGGATTCTCCCTATGACTATATTAAGAGGATTAGCTGATCTATAAAATTTTATTAGTTAAGTTATCTTTGAATCTATTATATGATAAAAAATTCAAAAGATCACATTAAACATAATAATAGAATCAATTATTATTACATCAGATAAAAATCAGAACCTCAGCTCGAGCGAAAATTGTGAAACTTTTCCCAGGTCATTAAAGTCGACCAGGGCATAATCAAAACCCACCTGCTGGCTTATGATATTTGCTCTTACGCCCACGCCGAACGACCATTTTTCGAGGTAATAATTAATTTTGTAGCCTACCCTGGCGAAAACAGTTTCATCCCAGGAATATTCTCCGCCGATATTCAATTTTTCGGTATTATCATTAGGATGAACTCCATCGACAGCAACGGTGAACCTGTTTTGTGCGGAGCCGATAACCGGATCTTCTCCTCCAACTACATTCATTGCAACTCCTACCCTGAAAGTAAGGGGCAACGGCCAGGGTTCTGTTTTCAGATTTGCATCGGGATTATAATTTCCCGACACCTGATTATTAAGATCCGTAATTGCAATTAAATCGCGACCCTCAAGCTGCATGTTTCCGCCGAAATTCGACATACTCATAGCAATTATAAGATCGTGAAAACCTGTCCTCAGATAAGTACCGATATCTATTGCAAAAGTATTTGCAGACTCATTATAAAGATTCTGCTGGATGTATTTGGCCGTAAGACCAACAGAAAACCTGTCGGTTAAAGTCCGGGCATAGCTCAATCCAATAGCAAGGTCACTGACATCATAATATATCCCCGTACCTTCCGGCTGAGTTACGGTTGTTACTTCCTGTTCGCCTGTATTAAGTGCTACCACGTGCAGAGCTAGTGCGTCACTTGTACTTAAAGGATAGACGAGTCCGGCAAAATCATGCGATATGCCGGCGAACCATTCATTATGAGTTACTGCAAGTGAAAATCCGTTTATGTTTGTAATGCCGGCGGGATTCCAGTATATGGTGCTTACATCGTTTGCTATTGCAGTGAAAGTTCCGCCCAATCCCATTGCTCTTGCGCCGACTCCTATTTTCAGAAATTGTGCTGCTGCTGTTCCCACTTTGGAAAAATCACCTGCATATACTGCAGCCTGAAAAGTAAGAACAACAATCAACAGTAAATATTTTTTCATTTCATTAACTCCGCCATCAGGCAATTATTTTATAACAAGGAACTTTCCGACTTTTTTTCTTCCGTCGGGCAGTGAAACAACGTATACATATAATCCGTAAGCAATGTATTGCTGATTATAGGTACGCATATCCCAGAACATATAACCAAGGTTGTCTTCGTGGTTAAGATCCACTATATGATCTCCTGCTACGGTAAAGATTGATATTTTGCATTGTCCCGGCAAATGATTGAACATAAGTTTCTTTCCAAACTGATTTGTTTCCCATTCATTGGATACAATGTAAGGATCAGGTACAACACGGATTTTATTCAGATCAATGTTTGCGGTATTTGAATAATTAACTTTGTTTGTATTGAATTTATAATAGATTTCTTTTCTGAAGGGTTTGTATGTCCTTATGGTAAACTGATCACCCTGTGAAGGAGCAACTGCATTTATATGAACTGTATCACCGTCGGCATTTACATATGTATCCGGCATATTATTAGTTTGAAGCAGAAGTCCTGTAAAAGTTGTATCTCCCGTGGATTGATTTATATCGTACTTTTCGAAATTCAGAAGATCCAGGTATCTTTCATAAAATCCGGGACTGCCTGCTGAGTAACCCAATCCACCCGGGACAATATCCCACCCAAGCTGACTATAATAATTTATCCGGTATTCTTCCCAGGGAGCCTGTATAGCGAATTCCATCAGCCAGGTATTATTGCTTACATCAATGGGATTATCAG
>DATICR010000352.1:0-6748 GCA_035456745.1 Ignavibacteriaceae bacterium | reverse complement strand
ATCGAAGCAGGTCAGCATTTAAAGAATATTTATAATACGAAAAAACCGGGATGGCCTTAAAAATATAGCGCTGTTCAAGTAATTAAAAAAAAGACTCCTGACAGGCTGGAGACTTCGTTGCAATTATAACCCTGTATTATCTGGCAAGATTTATATTGATTGATTGTAAAGTAATTGGAGACTTGTTGGAACGGTTGTGAGACGGTTGTGGGATTATTTCTGTTGAATTATTAAATAGTATAATTAAGGAGTCCTGGAATCATTAATTGACACTGTCAATTATACACATTCTTCAGATTAATCACAAGAAAAACTGAACCGCATTTTTCGGATGTTGAGTACTATTTTTGCTGATTCGCAGCAATAATGAATTAGATTTTTTGAACCAGGTAAATTTTATTAAATATATGCATTGATAACAAATGAAAATACCAGATTATTACCGTCAATTCCAGGCTCAACCAACGGTTGAAGAAAAAAAAGAAGAGGCGCCTGAAGTTGACCAAACAAAACCTCCGCAGCAGAAACAGCAGAAATCAGAACAGCCGCCCGCTGAAAAAGATAAAACTATATCCTTCCGGGGAAACGGCTTTACTCTGGATCAGCTGGAAGACTGGGAAGACAAAACAATATATACCATTACCGGTCCTGTCATAGACGGAATTCAGCACAACGTGATAATAAATGTCGACCGGGAAATGATTTTTGATACCGTGACAGATTATGCAGAATGGCAGATTAAAACACTTCAGGAGGAACTCAAGGGATGCACTCTTTTGAAACGAGGAGAAACAAAACTAACAAACGGAACCGATGCTTACGAGGCTATATTCAGCTGGTACCCTCTTGATGATTACAGAATATATCAGCACCAGGTTTATATTTTAATCGATAAAATTGCATATAAATTGACAGCATCGTTTACAAAAAAGACACGGCAGACTATAGGACCGTCCATTGTAAGGATGATGTTAAGCTTTAATCCGGACAGTAACGACAAGTAATTGTCTGAACCAAAATAAGTTCTATGAATAGCACTCAGTTAAGCGAATCACCTTCTACTTTAAACAAAATCGTAAAAGTAAGGATTGAAAAAGGAAATTCTTCTAAGAAAGAATTTTACTTTGATAAATCCTTTACCGTCGGAAGATCTGAGGAGTGTTCCATACAGATTGACGAGGGAGTTGTAAGTCGTGTCCACCTGGAAATAAACTTCGACGGCAACAAATGGTGGATTACTGATAAGCAAAGCAGCAATGGTACATTTCTTAACGGCAAAAGAATTCAGAATGCCGAGCTTAAAGCCACAACTACTCTTGAGCTGGGTGAAAACGGACCGGTTCTTCTGTTTTCCTTTGAAGAGAAACCGGATATTAAGATAGTCAGGGATGCACCTCACGGCGATCAATCTGTTACCAGCTATATCCATCATTATTTCGATGAATCAAAAAGTGATGATCAGATTGGCGAGCATACCCGCCTGATGCGGGAGGCATTTAAGGTTGTAAAGAAGAAGCATAGTTCAAAATATATTAAGGTTATTATTATTGTGGGAATTATCGCTGCAGCGGCGGCGGCATATTCCATCTATCAGAATATAAAAGAAAATAAGCAGAAGGAGCTCGCAGAGAATATATTTTATAATATGAAATCACTTGAACTGGAAATTGAATTGTTAAAACAGGAGCTGGCTTCCTCAGGCGATCCTAAAATAAATACCGCTCTCAGAAAATTTGATGAACGAAAAAACCAGCTGGAAAGAAATTATGACAATCTTGTTGATGCACTCGGAACTTATAACCTTAGTCCTGAAGATAAATTAATCATAAAAACCGCCCGGCTATTCGGGGAGTGCGAACTTACCATGCCAAAAGATTTTTTAACTGAGGTTAAAAATTATATTAATAAATGGAAGTCGAGCGACAGGCTGCAGAAAGCACTGGAACGAGCAAAACAATATGGGTATTCGCATGTTGTCGTCAATTACCTTATAAGGCAGGGACTTCCTCCCCAGTTTTTCTATCTTGCACTGCAGGAGAGCGATTTTAAAGAACAGATCGTGGGACCTCAGACAAGATATGGATTTGCCAAAGGCATCTGGCAGTTTATTCCCGCTACTGCACAGAAATACGGATTGACTATTGGCCCGCTTGCAAATCAAAATGTATATGATCCGGGAGATGACAGATTTAATTTTCCAAAGGCAACAAGCGCTGCTTCAAGATATATAAGGGATATTTATAATACCGACGCACAGGCTTCGGGACTCCTGGTTATGGCTTCATATAATTGGGGTGAGTATAATATTATTGATTTAATAAGAAAGATTCCTGCAAATCCTAAAGACAGAAACTTCTGGAACCTGCTTTCAAAATACAGGGATAAAATACCAGATGAAACATATAATTATGTATTTTATATTTTTTCTGCGGCAGTGATTGGAGAAAACCCTGCACTTTTTGGTTTTAATTTTCCTGATCCGCTGAAAGATGCAATTCAATCATTGAAAAATTAATTGTAAATTTCCTCCGGTAAAACTGATGACCTCAAACGATAAAAAGCTTTCTTTAATATTTGCCGCCCGTTCAGATATAGGGCTCGTGAGAACTGAAAACCAGGATAGTTTCGGCAAATTTCCTGAAAATGATCTCAACCTGTATAATAAAAAAGGGCAGCTGTTTATTGTAGCAGACGGCATGGGCGGCCATAAGGGAGGTAAAGAAGCAAGTACTATTGCTGTAAATGTTGTAAGCAGCGAATATTTGAACTCATCCCTTGATGATTCTACTGCAGTCAGGGAGGCAATTGAGAAAGCTAATCTTACAATTCACAACCAGGCAGGTCATTCCACCGAATTTGGCAGAATGGGTACTACCTGTTCCGTACTTCTGTTAAAGAATGAAACGGGAATTATTGGGCACGTGGGTGATTCCCGCATATATAAAATTGAAAACAATAAAATAGAGCAGCTTACTGACGACCACACTAAAGTACTCGAAATGCTGAGAGAAGGGATCCTGACACCTGAAGAAGCTAAAAATTATCCCTCAAAATCTGTTCTTGCCAGGGCACTGGGAGTTGAGGAAAAAGTCAGGGTCGATATTATCCCCGATATCCAGCTTAATAGAGGGCAAAGCTTTGTACTATGCTCTGACGGATTGGGAAAGGTTACTGCTCAGGAGATACTCCCTATCGTTTCGAATCATACGCCGCCGGAAGCATGTAAAATTCTCGTAGGCCTTGCTAATGAAAGAGGCGGAAAGGACAATGTCACTGTTATAGTTGTTAAGATAGATCCTGAATATAGTGTAAGAGTTCCTGAACCTGTCACTGTTACTGAAGTAGTTCGTCCGAAACCCATTAAGAAACGTAAAAATCTGTGGCCGGCAGCAGTATTAATTATTTTATTAATTCTTCTGGTCCTGTTTATTGTTTATAAACCATCCTTCTTTTCTGATTTAACAGGCAGCGGGATTAGTCAAAATGAAACTGCAGATCAGAAACTATCAGATGCTGATGAAAATATGTTGAAGGAAGCGGATGCTCTTGTTGATCGCAGAGATTATGATGACGCCTTAAATTTGTATAAGAAAATTCTTGATAAAGAGCCTATGCATCAGGCTGCTTTAAAAGGAGTAAATGAGATCGCGGAGGCATATTTTTCCAAAGCAAACAATCTTATGTACCTTAAAAGATTTGAGGAGGCATTAACATATTATCAGAAAGTGGAAAGCATTCAGCCGGAAAACGAGATAGTTAAAAACCGTATCAAATTATGCAACAGTCAGATTGGCATCAACCCTGCGGTAGATTCTTCAATGCCTGAGAAAGATACTACCACAGTTGAGCGGTTAGAACCCGGTTCACAGATTACAAGATTTGATTTACCGGGATGGAATTATCCGGGTACAAACAAAAATGAATTTACTATCAGAAGCCATGAGCTTGATTTTCAAAATACACTTTCGGTTAAAAACATAATTTATAATGAAGATCTATTTGATGTCACTCTGGTTGTAAGTACGGTTGTTAATAACAAAAGCTCTTCTGTCGGTTTAATTATCGGTTATAGTTCTCCTTCGGACTATTATATTTATAAACACCATCCAGGCGGAGAATATGTGCTGCAGAAAGTACAGGGAGGAGAAACTCAGAATTTACTTACAATCAAACCTGATGCTTCAGAAAGTCCGGATAGGAACCTGCTGAAAATTCAATACACAAATAACCTTATCAGCATCTATAACGAAAATGGACTATTGAGTTCATATAAAAGTATCTGGGGTATTTACGGTAAAGCCGGCTTGTTCGTTGATAAAAATTCAACCGCAAAGTTTCAGAATATCTTCCTGAGCGGTAAAACAAGGTTGGATTAGAAATTTATGGATCAACTTCTCGGTAAAGAAATAGATAATTACAAAATCCTCGAGGTGATAGGCAGAGGAGGTATGGGAGTGGTCTTCAAGGCAATGGATATGAACCTGGAAAAGATTGTCGCATTGAAGATGATTGATCCTTTCCTCGCACGTGATGAAAATTTTCTTAAGAGATTTAAAACTGAAGCAAGGGCCCTGGCAAAGCTGGAAAACCAGAATATAGTTGGTGTGTATGCATTAAGGGAGACAGAATACGGGTTGTTTATGGTTATGGAATATTTCCGGGCCAGGACTATTTCTGAATGGCTGCGGGAAAAAGGAAGGTTTACGGTTAACGAAACTATGGCCATAGCTCCCCAGATAATTAATGCCATCCGCCATGCTCATAAAGTAGGAGTGATCCACAGGGACATTAAACCCAACAATATACTTCTGGATGAAGACGGCACTGTTAAGGTTATGGATTTTGGTCTGGCTAAGGTTGTGCAGGAAGACGGTTCGCAGGTTACTGTTACACATGCAGCAGCAGGTACTCTTCATTATATGTCTCCTGAACAGGTAAAAGGTTTGAAGAATGTAGACAAGAGAAGCGACATTTATTCCATCGGTATGACCCTTTACGAAATGCTCGCCGGAAGAACTCCTTTCGAAAAAGGAGAATCGGAATTCGTAATTCAGAAACAGATTGTCGAAGGAAAAATACCCTCACCGCTGAAATATAATCCGCTAATCCCTAAGGACTTCGTAAAATTCATAATGAAAACTATTGATAAGGATGCGGATAAAAGATTCCAGGATACGGGAGAAATGATGCAGGTTTTATCTTCGATTAAAATCAGTGATGAAAGTGAAGAAAAAACCCGGATTATTTCAGCTTATAAAGAAGATAAAACAAAAGAGGAAATCAAACCGGACAGAAAAAAATTATATTTTGGTGGAGCGGCAGCATTAATTATAATAGTGGCTGTTCTGTTTTTAATATTCCGGCCGCAGAAGTCTGAACCTCAATCGCCAAAACAGCCAAAAATTATTCCTGCTAAATTGCAGATTGAATCAGATCCATCGGGAGCTGAGGTATTTATAAACGGAATATCTGAAGGTAAAACGCCCGTATTCAGAGATTCCCTAAATACTTCCAGATATGCTATTTTACTGAGAATGGAAGGTTATGAGGAATGGCAGGATGCCGGTTACAATGTTGCTGCAGGAATCAATAAGCTGAACATAAAATTAACACCATTATCCATACAAAAGCCTGTTATTGAAAAAGCTGTTTTGATCTTGAATTCAGTGCCCGCCGCCGCTATATATATTGATAACGACCTGGTTCTTTCAAATTCAGCGGATATAGTAAAAAAAACTGTTGCAGCCGGAAACCATACAATTAAATTCGTTCATCCTCAGTATGGTTCAAAGTCATTTACACTTAATCTTAAAAAAAACCAGGATAAACAATTAACCTGTTATTTCCAGCAGCAGGTAAATATCCAGTCTCTTAATAATGCCGGAGACCCCTTCTGGGGAACAATTTATTTAAACGGAGTCAATACCAATAAAACAACTCCGGGAGATCTTTCCCTTGGCCCGGGCAGTTATAGGATCTCTGTTAAAAAGACTGGTTATCAAACTGTTGAAAATGATATCAAGCTTGATATTATACCTTCATCAGATCCTAAATCTCACTCACTGGTATTTCATTTTAAATAGTAATCGAAATTTAATAACCGCAGCACTAGGAGGATAATAGTATGTATTCCAACAGAGCGTGCCTTTTAAACAGGGCACAATTTATTACGTTTCTGATGATCTTCATATCATCATTTCTTTTAACTTCGGCGTATGCACAGGAAACCCCGAAAGACAAGCTCGATCTGGCTGAGCAGCTGTATAAGTCGGCTCAGTTTGATGATGCCATCAATCAGCTGAACAGTCTCGTAACAGACAGTTCGGTCGATGTAGGAATAAGAAAAGATGCCCTGCGATTTCTCGGCAGAGCTTATTCGGCAAAGGGATTATATGACAAAGCCAAGGAATCTATCAATCAGCTGCTTAAGCTGGAACCGCCCATGGTTGTATTCAATCCTGACTATGAGCCCCCGGTATTTATGAAGCTTTATTATGAATCGCGCAAGGAATTTTCCGGGTCGTTTGCGGTTGAGAGACCGGACCCCGGGATGAAAACCATGGCAATTATAGATTTTAAGAACAGATCTGTAGATCATAAAGAGCAGTACGATCCTATGGAACAGGGATTTGCTGATCTTATGATTAACAGGTTGAACAACTCGACCGACCTGAAAGTCATTGAACGGGAACGTATAAAATGGATCCTCGATGAAATTAAACTTCAGAATGCAAATGATATGGAAGGT
>DATICR010000351.1:0-2622 GCA_035456745.1 Ignavibacteriaceae bacterium | reverse complement strand
ACCAATTGTCACGCCAGTGGCATCGTTGGGTAGCTATGTTCGGTTGTGATAAGCGCTGAAAGCATCTAAGCGCGAAGCACGCTTCAAGATGAGGTATCCCTCCATTTATGGACTGAAGACTCCTCGGAGATGACGAGGTTGATAGGCTACAGGTGTAAGTGTGGTAACACATTCAGCCGAGTAGTACTAATAAGTCGTGAGGCTTAACCGTTTAATTTTTATTCACAGTCTGTATCTTTTTGTTGCTGGCTTGGTTCTTTCAATCTTTCTTTTGTTTTTTTGAAGAGTTTAAATTTTGGCGGTTATAGCCCGGGTGTTACACCTCTTCCCATTCCGAACAGAGAAGTTAAGCCCCGGCGCGCCGATGGTACTGCATGCGCAGGTGTGTGGGAGAGTAGGTAGTTGCCAAATTTTAATTTAATAAACCCCGGTTTTTCAATCGGGGTTTTTTTTATTCTTTCTGTGATTAAGGGAATTAATTCCTTTACCATCAATAATACATATCTGAAGCTTATTTGAGCTACCTCACTGATTATATTTATACATTTGATAATTTACTAAAATTATATTTCTTGAATAGAGTAATGATTAAGTATAAGTGAATTATGAATAGAAAAGATAATATTCAAAAGATGGCGTTTTTATCAAGTTATATTCCAAGAAAATGCGGAATAGCTTCTTTTACAGCGAACCTTAGAAAATCATACGTTTCTCAGTTTCCCCATATTGAATCTATCGTCGTTTCGGTTAATAATAATGAAGTAACAGAGAATTATCCTGAAGAGGTTCGTTTCGAAATAGTTGAACAGGATATTGAAAGTTATAAGAGTGCAGCAGATTTCCTAAACTTTAATCAGGTAGAGGTACTTTCATTACAGCATGAGTTTGGAATATTTGGAGGAACTGCAGGAAGCCATATTCTGGAAATGCTGAGTGAATTAAAAATCCCTATTGTAACAACATTACATACAGTACTTAATAATCCGGCTAATGATCAATTAAATGTGATGCGCAGACTTTCTGAATTATCTACCAGGTTTGTTGTTATGACAGTAACCGGCAAAAAATTTCTTAAAGAAATTTATAATGTCGATGAAAATAAAATTGATGTTATTCCTCACGGTATTCCGGAAATGTCTTTTATAGATCCTAATTTCTATAAGGATGAGTTTGGGGTGGAAGGAAAATATGTTCTGTTAACTTTCGGTTTGCTGTCACCTAATAAAGGGATAGAAAATGTTATCAGATCTTTGCCTTTAATAATCAAACAATTTCCAAATGTTGTTTATATAATTCTTGGTGCTACACATCCGAATCAGAAACGAACAGATGGTGAAGTATATAGAAGAAGCCTGGAAAAACTTGTTAATGATCTTAACTTAAGCGAGAATGTGATTTTTTATAACAGGTACGTTGAAACTGAAGAATTAAAGGAATTCCTGGGTGCGGCAGATATATATATTACTCCATATCTTAATAAAACTCAGATAACTTCCGGAACACTTGCTTATGCATTCGGTTCCGGAAAAGCTGTGATTTCAACACCTTACTGGCACGCGGAGGAATTGCTTGCCTGCGGAAGAGGAATGCTTGTCCCCTTTAATAATCCGGATGCTATTGCCGAAAAGGTTTTGTTTCTGCTCAATAATGAAACCGAGAGACATTTGATGAGGAAAAAAGCTTATATTATCGGGCGGGAAATGATCTGGCCAAAGGTGGCACATTTATACAATCAGTCATTCCTGAAAGCAATATTATCAAAACCTGTATCCATAATTAATAATTACAAAATTAAATCACTTTATGAACAGTCACGAATCCTGCCGCTGATAAATTTGGATCATATAATCAGACTTACCGATACAACAGGAATACTCCAACACGCCAAATATTCAATACCCAATTTTGCAGAAGGTTATTGTCTTGATGATAATGCGAGGGCATTAATGTTAATGGTTCTGCTGGAAAATACAAATACCGATCCTGATATTGTAAAGACTCTCATTTACCGATATGCATCATTCATAAATTATGCATTTGAATTTACTACCTGCCGGTTCAGGAATTTTATGCGTTATGATAGAATATGGGCAGAGAATAAAGGTTCGGAAGATAGTCATGGCAGAGCGTTATGGGCCCTAGGCACATGTATCGGTCAATCAGCTAACCCGGAAATACAAAATTGGGCAACTGAAATTTTTTCTAACGCGGTAGCTGAAGCTGAAAAGTTTGCTTCTCCACGCGCCTGGGCTTTTTCATTGCTGGGGATTTTAGAATACTGCAAGCGATGGGATGCCGATAGAGCCGTTAACCAGTTAAAGGATGTCCTGGAAAATAAACTTTTGAATTTGTACAAAGAAATTGCTAACAATAAGTGGCAATGGTTTGAAAGATATCTCACATATTGTAATGCCCAATTATCCCACGCTCTGATAGCCAGTTTCCAGATCTCAGGTAACGAAGAAAAATTAAATGCCGGACTTAACACTTTAAAATGGCTTTGCAGAGTTCAACACTCTTCTAATAATAACTTTAATCCAATTGGTAATAACGGATTTTATTTTGACGGAGGGAAAAAAGCTCTGTATGACCAGCAGCCTGTGGAAGCTTTTGCTACAATTT
>DATICR010000350.1:0-2126 GCA_035456745.1 Ignavibacteriaceae bacterium | reverse complement strand
TTTATTCTAATTTAATTTCTACTGAAGACTTTGGTGACTATTCACTTATTATGTCACTCTATGCTGTTATAGCGGTTTTCTACCAGTCAGGGCTTCAGTCTGCACTCAGCAAATACTATCTGGAAGAAAAAGACGAAGGTAAACGCAAAGAGATTTTTTCCACTATTATCAATTCTGCGGGAATTATAGGATTAATATTAACAGTGGTCATTTTTATTCTGGCCGGGTGGATTTCAAAAGAGGCAACCGGTGCAGTCAATTATGAGAATTTGATCAGGATAGTATTTGCTGCCCTTTTCTTTGAAACCATCACATTTATTACGCTGCATCTGTTAAGAACTAAAGAGCTTGCCCGTAAAGTTGTAATCTATTCATCCTTCAGTGCAGGCATAAATTTAATTCTGAACGTCTATCTTGTATATTATCTGGATCTTGGAATTTATGGAATAATATGGGCACAACTGGTCACTTCAGCTTTAGTTTTTGTAATTCTTCTGCCATTCCTCAGGGAGAATTATCTGAGAGTTTTGAAATCGGACTTGATACAAACCATCTTTTTGTTTTCATATCCGCTGATCATTGCAGGTCTTTTATCTGCCTCTGTAGATGTAATCGACCGGTTCATAATTAATCATTTTCTGGGGAAAAGTGAAGTAGGCATTTACAGTTTTTCCTACCGGATAGCATTGGTGATGAATTTATTCGTGATGTCCTTAAGAAGCGCATGGACGCCTTATTCAATCAGGCTTTATAATGAAGGTAATTACAGCATAGAATTCGGCAAATCATTAACAAAAATAATTGCGGCAAGTCTTTTAATATTCCTTATCGTTTCAATTTTTATTGATGATCTTTTCAAAATTCAGTTTGCAGGTTTGAATTTATTTGATCCTCAGTATACTGGCGGGATAATAATCATTCCGGTTATATTAATTTCATATATATTCAGTGGTGTAGTTACCTATTATTCAGTCTATCCTTATATTTCGGGAAAAAGCATCCATTTTCTTATCAGCGATTTGATTGCCCTCGTTATAAACATTACTATGAATTTTATCCTTATTCCGGTTTACGGAATAATAGGTGCTGCAGCGGCAACTTTCTTCAGCTACCTTGGCTGTGCCGGTTACCTGGTAATTCTTTCTGGACATAAAATAAAAATTACTTATGAACCCCTGAAGATTGTAGCTATTTTGTTTTCAATCGGGCTTTTTTATTTGGTTTCAAAGTTGCTTAATATTTTTCTTGTGGATATAATACTATTTATAATCGCATTTTTCCTGGTATATCGATTTACAGGATTCAAATTAAATCTTACTGGTAGAACATGAGCTGGATATTTGGTTTTTCGGGTAATTTAAGTGAACAGAAGAAACTCAGTCTTTCTTCAATTTATCCTCTCCCTCTGATCAAAATTGATAGACCGCGGTTATTCATTGCTGCGGGCGGTACTGAATTTACCTGCAGTTACTCTGCTGAGATGAAATGGATAGTTATTGGTATCGGGATCGAGATGGAAAATGAGAATTCCCGGCTTATGCTGAAGAATAACTGGGAAAAAAGGATAACTGAAAACTCATTCAGAGATCCTCATGGACATTACCTTCTTATAAAGTGGGATGATGAAACGATAAATTTCTATAGTGATCCTATTGGTTTACGCACCATTTACTTTTACAAAGATAAGACTGGGATATATTTTTCATCCAATCTTGAATGGATTATTTCTGTTATGGGCAAAGTGGAAATTGATTTTAAGGAATTCGGTTCGAGGTGGATGACTTACAATCAGCTGTCAAATAATTCTTTTATATATGACGTAGAAAAACTCCCTCCAGCATCCACAGCGGAAATAAAGACAGGGTTAGTCAGGATCCAATCTAAGAACTGGTTCCCTGAATTAAATGTTTCGAACTCCAGGGATTTATTCAATATTATTAAGAAATACATTTCAATTAGTCTGCCGGAAAAGTTAAGAATGTCGTTCGGTCTATCGGGAGGACTCGATTCCCGGTTCCTTCTTTCTTTTTTACTTCAGAATAAAAAACAAAAATATAATATCCATTCATTTGGTTATAATGATGACAACGATTTACAGATTGCTAAAAAAATATCTGATGAGCTGA
>DATICR010000349.1:0-6472 GCA_035456745.1 Ignavibacteriaceae bacterium | reverse complement strand
AAAATATTGTTAGGGCAATGGACGAAACAGATGTTAAAAAACTTATATTCGTCAGTTCAATAGGTATCTATGACGTTCCCCTGAAACCCGCTTTAACACCATACCGGAAAGCTGCCGACGTGATTGAAGCATCAGATCTTCAATATACTATTTTGCGGCCGGCCTGGTTTACTAATATCGATGAAGTTGATTATGAAATAACCAGGAAAAATGAACCGGAAAAAGGCACGGTGATTTCTCAAAAGTCTCTTGCAGCTTTCATTGTTAATATTATCGAATCCCCTGAAATGTTTGTCCGCGAAAACCTGGGAATAAATAAACCTTAATCACATATAAGTAAGAACATAAAAATAGATTAGCATTTGAATAAATTAAAGATGACATCTTTTCACATATAGGACACTAATTGGAAAGATGTCATCTTTTACGATAAGCAGGGGGACCTTGTGAACGAAATCGCAAAGGACTAAAATCAAACCTTTATCAGGTGCGGCAGTAATTTATCATTGGTTCGAAAAAAATATATTTCTGTATTAAGAGTAACAGCTCTGATGTATCAAAGGGTTCCGATAATACGGAACAGGATGAAAGTCCGCCGGCAAATTCATTGACTCTTGTTTTTAGTGAAGACGTAATTATAATGATCGGAATATGATATGTTCTGCTGATTTCACTAAGTGCGTCTTTTACCTGCTGCTTGTCTTTCAGGTTTAAATCTGCAATTATAAGATCAGGCCTTAGCAGTCTGGTTTTTTCGAATAGAAAACCGGGATCTCTAATAACTTCACTATCAATATTGAATTTTTTGAGGAGTATTTTCAGGTCGAGAGAAATAATCCCATTGTCCTCGGCGATTAAAACGGTTTTTTTTAGCATAGCCTCACCCTCTTGCTGAATTATAAAAACCGGATTTGAATGAATTCTTGCTAATAAATTATTTCAAAAAAATTGAAATAGCAAGAAAATAATGATTGGTGCTGTCCAAAATAATTTCTGGGAATATGCCGGAATAAACACAAATAAATGCAAATGCAAAAAAAATCCTCATTCCGCACAAATGGGAAAGATTTTTAGAAAATAAACGTTAAAAATGCTGTCACGGTTCCGATTTAAAACTGATGGGGACCGTGACAGTCCAGTGTAGAAAAAAGTTTTCAGTCTACAAATTCCTCAGTCCACAAAAATTTTCAAAGAGCATCTCGACTTTTTTATTACACAAAAAGGAAAAGATTTTGTGAAAATAAACGTTAAAAAAGTAATTTTTACTGTGTGGACTCATCGAAAAGACGAACCGTGACTGTCTTTTGGGTAGGCAGGCAGTCCAGATAAGAAAAATCTAATTGTCGGCTTACCACGCTATGATCATGAGTAAATGGTTAAAACTTTATTTTTATTACTTAGTGTCCTGGAGTCTTCGTGCGATAATAAATTTTGTTATTTTGTGAAATTTGTGGCTATATAATAGATAATAACCGCAAATATCGCGGATACCGGAATTGTCAGCACCCAGGCCCAAATGAGGTTGTAGGTAACTTTCCATTTTACAGCGGATAATCTTTTGGTTATTCCCGCACCGATGATGCTTCCTGTTATTGTATGCGTTGTGCTGACAGGAATTCCGGCCAACGCTGTTACGAATAAAGTAACCGCACCTGCCGTTTCAGCGTTGAATCCTTCAAAGGGACGAAGCTTGGTAATTTTTTGTCCCATTGTTTTTACAATTCTCCATCCACCGGATAATGTTCCCATCGCAATTGCCGCCTGGCAGGCCAGAACAACCCATAATGGTATTTCTGCATTAGCTGACAAATGCCCTGTTGAGATGAGTGCGACAAAAATAATTCCCATCATTTTCTGCGCATCATTTGAACCGTGACCTAAGCTGTAAAAAGCAGAGGAGAGGAGCTGAAGTTTCCTGAAATATTTATCTACTTTATATGGACTCATATTTTTACAGATATGAATTGTGGTAATAGAGAATATAACCGCGATAACTATTCCCATTAAGGGGGCAAGAAAAATGAAGGCTGTTATTTTTATTACTTCCGGAATAAATATTGCACCTATGCCGGCTTTGGCTATTGCCGCACCTACAAAACCGCCGACCATTGTATGCGAGGAGCTTGACGGGATCCTCCACCACCATGTTAAAAGATTCCAGATAATTGCAGCGACCAATCCGCTGCCGATTAGCGTTAAATCAACAACTTCAGTCCTGACAATTCCTTTACCCACCGTGTGCGCAATGTGTAACCCTAAAAACAAGAAAGCTATAAAATTAAAAAAAGCAGCCCACGCTACAGCCAAGGATGGAGTCAATACCCTAGTTGATACTATTGTTGCTATGGAATTTGCAGCATCATGAAATCCATTGATAAAATCAAATGCAAGAGCCAGGAAAATTATTATTATCAGTTCAGTCATCAGATGAATTTCAGGAAATTGTATTGAATTGAGGGACAGTACTCCTTCACGAGTTCTTGATAATAATAGCCATAATAACATCGGCAGCTGATTTGCACATATCGCTGGTCCGTTCAAGAAGATCTATGATTTCTTTTTTCTTTATAAATTCAATCTCATCCTTTTCTTTTTCAAACAATTCTTTCATTGCCTGTTTATATATTTTATCTGCTTCCGCCTCCAGATCCTTCACTGTATTTAATTCATTTACCCTGTTAGTTTTCAAATCCATTATTGCTACGCCGAGTTCTTTAACCTGACCATAGATTATCCTGGATAACTTATCGGCATATTCTATTTTTTTCTCAATATGAAAAGTATCAACCCTTGCTGTGGCACCCAGCAGCATATCACTTATATCATCAAGTCTGTTTATAAGGGCAAAAATGTCCTCACTGTCAAAGGGTGTAATGAATGTTTTGTTTAATCTCTTTGTGATTCCGGAAGTCAGTTCATCGCAGCTTAATTCAAGAGGCTTCATTTTCTGAATATGAGATTGAGGATCTTCGAAGGCGAAAACTTTTTCCGTATGAACAGCCATCTCTTCGATGAGGCTTATCATCTCTTTAAAGTCTTCAAAGTAAACTTCTTCTTTGTGCCGTAATTTGTTAAACATAAATGATCAGACGGGAGATTGTAAATAAATTGTAGCTTTTACATTCTAAAACTAATTAAAATTAAAATATGCTGAAAGTTGGAAGATGACCTGATGAAGACATTGGTGTTCAAAATAAATTATAAATAAATAAAAAGATTTGATAATTCTTTGTAATGGACAGATTTTTCTACTTTTCAATTTCAATCCCCCCTTAAATTAAATTTATCTGCCTGCTTTCTATATAAAAATCATCCGGAGGATACTAATAATGCTGCACATCCTTTTCATCTGGAGAATATTTTCGAGATAAGCCGTTCTTAAATAATAATATTCATAAACTGTTAAAAAAGTTATGAATTTTCCTTGCTTATTTTGGCTCCGGGATAAAGGGTGTGTTGCACAATTATATTATTTGTCATTTAGTAAGCCATTAATAATAATAGTTGACCCTCTACAAGGGTCGGGGACGGTTGACTATTGAAGATTCTACAATAATTCATCCTCTACGAGGATGCGGCAATATGGTTGGAATTAATTCTACAATAATTGAACCTCTCCAAAGGAGTCCTTCGGACTACGAGGTCACGGTTCCAGGTGACGGTATTTATTGCTACAATAATTTGACCTCTCCAGAGGAGTCCTTTGGACTACGAGGTCATGGATTCAGGTACAGGTATTTATTGCTACAATACACTGTTAATCGGTTTACAAAACATTAAAAAATCTGCTGCCACGGTTTTGAAAATAAACGCGAACCTGACCGTGGCAGCCCGGAAACAGAAGCAACTGACCGGAGATCTTTCTTATTTCAACAGGATCATTTTTTTCGTCTGAACAAAATCACCTGATTTTATTTTATAGAAATAAACTCCGCTTGGAAGGCTGTTACGCAGGTTTGCAGCATTGAATTTAACCTGGTAATATCCCGGTTCTCTTTCTTCATTTAATATTACCGCCGTCCTCTCACCGATAGTATTGAGTATTTCGATCGTTACATTACTCTTCTTTTCTATACTAAAACCGATAGTGGTTTCGGGATTGAACGGGTTCGGGAAGTTTTGTTCCAGCAGATATGAATTAACTGTGTTGCATAATATTTCAGCTGCCTCCGAATACTTGCAGCTTCCATCATAATCAACCTGCTTTAATCTGTAACAGTATTTCCCTGCTGCTAAGTTTTTATCTATGTAGCTGTAATTCTGCTGATCTGATGAAGTTCCGCGTCCTTTAACAAAACCGATTGTTAAGAATTTTTCTCTGTCAGTGCTTCTCTGTACTTCAAAACCAAAATTGTTTAATTCTGTTGCAGTCGACCAGTTTAGATTAACATTCCCTCCGACTACATTTGCAGAAAACGATATTAACTCAGCCGGAATTTCAGATAGATTTCCGTACCAGACGCCGCCTGATGTTGCTGCGAAGAGATAGGTTCCGTCATAAGCAAATGAATAAATTCCATTGGGTGTAAGGCCATCATTGAATTCCGTCCAGCTTGAACCCATGTTGGATGACATAAAAACACCGCTGCCGGTAATCCCTGCAAAAATATAAGCACCGGCTGACCCAATTGAATAAACCTTACTGCCTGTCAGCCCGTTATTTACCGCTGTCCAGCCTGAGCCGTTATTGGTGGACAGAAAAATTCCCGCGTCGTTTGTTCCGGCAAAAATATTGGAGCCGATTACAGTTAAGCATCTGATATTAGAACTTGCTAAACCGGCATTAGCTGCTGACCAGCTCGTTCCGTTATTGAAAGATCGAAAGACGCCGTTTCCCCAGGTAGCCGCAAAAATGCAGGAATCTGTGGCGGCGATGGCCATTATATTAATATTGGTTAAACCTGCATTATTTGTTGTCCAGCTTGCACCGTTGTTTGTCGATCTGAATACTCCTCCTCCATATGTGCCCGCAAAGAGGTTGAGCCCGTCGTGACTGAGTGCTGCTCCGAACACCAGGGGATAGGTCATTCCGTTGTTGATTGCTGTCCACGACTGGCCGTTATTAGTAGTGCGAAACATTCCGCCGCCGAAAGTGCCCGCAAAAATCATCGTACCTTCAGGGTTTACGACAATTGCTCTAATATTGTCATTTGATAATCCTGTATTTATCTTTATCCAGCTGCCGCCGTCGTCGGTTGATCTGTATAAATTATCAAGATATGTCCCTGCGAAAAGATCACTGCCGTTTACGGCAAGGGTCCATATAGTATTGCAGTTTAATCCATTATTGACTGCTGTCCAGGTATCACCATTATTTGCGGATAGAAATACTCCGCCTCCGGAAGAACCCGCGTATAAATTTGTTCCATCAGCCGCGAACGACCATATAAAACGATTAGTCAATCCATTATTGACCGGTATCCAGGTGGTACCATAATTTGAAGAACGGAATACGCCGGCTTCGTTAGTCCCGGTAAAAATATATGAACCCCTTACCCCGAGAGTATAAACATCGAGGTTCGTCAGTCCCGAGTTAATTGCTGTCCAGTTTCCGCCGTTATTAGTAGAACGGTAGACTCCCCCGCCGTAGGAACCTGCAAAAATATAATTCGTTCCGGTACCATCAGACATAAATGTATATGCCCATACATTTCCGGTAGGCAGACCATTATTAATTGGTGTCCAGCTTTGACCTGAATTGGTTGAAATGAATGCACCACTTGTGGTCCCGGCAAAAAGATTCGTTCCCCCTGATCCATCCGGCATTGCAGCAATCGTATTAACATTATGATCGCTCAGACCGTTATTTACTGCCGTCCAGTTTGTACCGTTATTAGTGGAGAGAAAGACACCGCCGTAAGTTCCAGCAAATAGATCGGAATTTATTACTGCAAAATCATAAATATTATAATCCGTTAACCCATTATTGACGGCGGTCCAGTTTATACCGTTGTCAGTTGAAAGGAAAACACCGTCGCCGTAAGTTCCTGCAAATAGATTACCATTAAGAGGAAAAATAGAAAAAAGATTATAATCGGATAAACCGATATGGGACCAGCCTGAACCGTTATCTGTGGAAACATAAATGCCGCCTTCCACTCCCGCATAAATATTGTTTCCACTAAGAGCGAGGGCATTTATTACCCCGCCGTACGGTCCGTTAGTTGGTTCCCAGAAATTCTGACATAAAGCTGTTTTACTATAAAGTAAAATGAAAAGAATAGTTAAGAGTATTTGAAATTTTGATGTAAATAGTTTCATAAAGAACCTATCCAATAAATTAAAAATTCGGGCAGAGATGCTGCCACGGTTCAGATTTATAACGGATGCGGACCGTGGCAGCCAAGTAAGGATCAACACAATAAATTGCTGCCACGGTTCTGAAGTAGAATAGAATGTGAACCGCAGCAGTTCAGGAAGAGAGACTCCACATAATTAAGATGCAGAAAAGAGGGTTTTTCCATAAGAAAAA
>DATICR010000348.1:0-11426 GCA_035456745.1 Ignavibacteriaceae bacterium | reverse complement strand
GATGTTTTATGGGCAGCCGCCGTTACCTTTTTCCCGGTCGTCTTCTTCTTCTTTATTTCTACAGGTTTACCCTTTGCAGATCCTTTGGAAGAAGATTTCTTCGTAGATGTTTTCTTAGCCATGTTTCACTCCTTAATTATTTTACCTTTGTAATCCGTATGGAGCATGTATACTCCCCGATATTCCAACTTTGCCCAAATTGTCCGTTAATCGAATCATTTTGGGTTAACTCTTCTGCAAGTGTTTCATTTGAAACATAATCTTTAAAAGTTTTTACTGCATCAGTCAGTTTATTGCTGCCGTTAAATTCTATTTTTATTTTGTCCATAACATCAAAACCTGAGTCTTTTCTCATGTTTTGTATCCGGTTGACAAATTCACGTGCAAGCCCTTCCGCGATCAGTTTATTATCAAGTTCGGTATCTATCGCAACCGTAATGCCTTCTTCACTTTCGACAAGCCATCCTTTGATTTCTGTACTGACAATTTCCACATCTTGCCTGCTTACAGATACCGTTTCTCCGCCTGCCTCAATATTTAATTGTTCATCTCTTTCAATTACAGCGATCTGTTCACTATTAAACTCTTTAATTCTTCCGGCTACTTTATTTGCATTCTTTCCGAATTTAGGTCCGATTGACTTAAAGTTTGGTTTAGCGGTTTTGTTTACAATATCCGAATCATCTTTCAGAACGATAAGTTCCTTTATATTTACTTCTTCAAGAATTACATCCTTCATCTCTTCAAGAGCACCGCGTTTAGCATTGTCGACAACAACCATCATTTTTCTTAAGGGCTGCCTTACTTTGAGGTTATTTTTTGCCCTCATAGCTCTTGTAATATATACTACCCTCTGCGCAATTTCCATTTTTTGTTCAAGCTCTTTATTCAGATATGTGACTCCCGGAAATGAAGCCAGATGTACCGACTCATTTTCTTCTTTGCCGGAAATTGAATTCAGGTTCCTGTATATCTCTTCTGCCGTAAACGGTGCAAAGGGAGCGGTTAATTTCGCTACAGTTACAAGACATTCGTAAAGAGTCTGATATGCTGAAAGCTTGCTCTTCCTCAATTCAGATTGTTCCGAGGGAGATCCTTTCGACCAAAAACGTCTTCTTGATCTCCTTACAAACCAGTTAGACAGCTGATCAATTGTAAAGGAGGATACTGCTCTTGCAGCTCTGGTTACATCATACTCATCCATAAATGATTGATAATCTGTAACAAGGGTACCCAGCATTGAAATTATCCACTTGTCAATTTCAGGTCTTTGTTCATATGGAACAAGTTTCTCTTTAAAAAAGAAATTATCAATATTTGCATACAGCGCAAAGAACGCATAAGTATTCATAAGTGTTCCGAAAAATTTCCTCTGCACTTCAACTAATCCGTCCTCATCGAACAATGTTGGTCTCCATGGAGGAGAGTTTGTTATCAGGTACCAGCGTGTGGCATCAGCTCCGTATTTGTCAAACAATTCAAAAGGATCAACCGTATTCCCTTTGGATTTCGACATCTTCATGCCATTCTTGTCGAGAATAAGCTCATTGACTATTACATTCTTATATGCAACATTGTCAAACAGCATTGTTGCAATTGCATGCAAGGTGTAGAACCATCCTCTGGTCTGGTCAATTCCTTCACAAATAAAATCTGCCGGGAAATTCTTTTTCTCAAATTCTTCTTTGTTTTCAAAAGGATAATGATATTGTGCGAAAGGCATCGAACCCGAATCAAACCAGACGTCTATCAATTCAGGAGTACGTTTAAAAATCTTACCGTCTTTTTCGAACAGAATTTTATCGACAAAAGGTTTATGAAGATCAATCTCTCCCAGTTCACTGACAGGAATTCTTTTTCCACCTTCCTCAATAAATCCTTTCTTTAATTCTTCAATGCTTCCGACAGCAAACATATCACCGTTACTTAACCAGATTGGCAGAGGGGTTGCCCAGAAACGATCTCTGGAAAGTGCCCAGTCCTTATTTTCCTCAAGCCAATTGCCGAATCTTCCGGAACCTACTTCAGAAGGCTGCCAATTAATAGTTTTATTAAGTTCAACCATCCTATCTGCAAGTGAGGTGGTCCTGATAAACCATGATTCCCTTGCATAATAAATCACGGGGACATTTTCGTGTCTCCAGCTGAAAGGATAAGAGTGAACAATTGTCTCTTTTCTGTATAGCTTTCCTTCTTCTCTTAATTTTTTAATAATGCCCGCATCGGCATCTTTAACAAATTCACCTTTAAAATCTGTGACTTCTTCAGTAAATAATCCTCCACGCGTAACCGGTTGTACCATCGGCAGATCATATTTTTTCGATACTTCATAATCATCCGCGCCAAAAGCAGGAGCTATATGAACAATACCTGAACCATCTTGGGTACTTACAAAATCACCTGTAACAACATAGAAAGCTTTTTTATCTACTTTAACATAGGATAGGAGCTGTTCATATTCAGTATTTTCAAGTTTGCTTCCCTTAAATTCCTCAAGAATTTCATATTCGCCTTCTACGACACTTAATCTTTCCCTGGCCAGAATAATTTTTTTATCTTTATGCTTTATCTTCACATAATCAATATTGGAACCGACGGCCAGTGCAACATTCGATATTAATGTCCAGGGTGTAGTTGTCCATACAAGAAAATAATCTTCAGAGTTTCTGATTCTGAACAGGACATAAACAGACGGATCTTTGGTTTCCCTGTAACCAAGCGCAAGCTCGTGGGAAGAAAGTACCGTCTCCGATTTCGGATCCTGCGGAACGATTTTATAATCTTTATATATAAGACCCTTATCGAATAATGTTTTTAATGCCCACCAGACAGATTCGATATAATCATTTTTTAATGTAATATATGCAGAGTGAAGATCTACCCAGTAACCCATGCGCCGGGTCATCTTTTCCCAAAGGTCAAGATAAGTAAAAACCGAATCCCTGCAAGCCTGGTTATATTTTTCGATTCCATAATCCAATACTTCACTCTTATGCTTTATGCCGAGTCTTTTCTCAACTTCTATCTCAACCGGTAATCCGTGAGTATCCCAGCCGCCTTTTCTTTCAACGCGATATCCCTGCATAGTTTTATAACGGCAAACCAGGTCTTTTATTGTACGTGAAATTACATGGTGTATTCCGGGTTTGCCGTTTGCTGTCGGCGGCCCTTCATAAAATATAAAAGATCTGGCTTTATCTCTTGAAGCAATGCTTTTTTCAAAAGTTTTATCCCTGTCCCAGAACTCCAGTATTTCCTGTTCTATTTCGAGATAATTTATTTTATCAGGATATTGCTTAAACATTTTATTCTCAGGATTCCTCGTATCTTTTAATCAATTCTCTTTCTGTTTGTATAAATTCTTTAATTTCTCTTTCTATCCTTTCTTTTTTCAGGATAGTATTCTTAGCTGATAATTCAGCATCATTAACTATTTTTTCCGCCTTCACTTTAGCCTCACGCAATTCAATTTCTGCTTCTTTCCTGGCATCCTGCAGCTGCTGTTCATATGTTTTCAGTTTTTCTTCAAGCACGGTTACTTCCTTCTGCCGGTGAAGTATCTCATCTATTGCCATTCCAAACAGAGCCATTGAACCAAGAGTTATGTTTCTCAGACTATAAAGAATCAGGTTTTCTGCAAGGAGCTCATTAGCTGAGAAGTAATCCCTGAAAAAGGTTATAATCAAAATACTCAGGGCTGTTGCAGCTAAAATAATTGAAAATACAATTTTTCCTCCGAAATGCCATCCGAAGTTTTTATTCAGATAATATCCGCATGCAAAGCATAATAATGATATAACAAACCAAACTGCAAATTCATTTCCGCCGAAACGGAAGATATCGGTATTGATAAAGTTTGAGGCAAACATTAACACTCCGACCAAAACCGGGATAATATATTGATGTAACGGTCTTTTTTCCATTATAATTTTTTTATAACCTCTTTCATAATTAAGGTCATTTTTGGTTCGGCTTTTACTGCAGCAGCAATAATTTCTTCAACATTAACCGGTTGCAGTGAATCAGGGAAACATTCATCAGTGACTATACTGATCCCCAATACCCTCATCCCCATATGATTGGCAACTATATTTTCAGGGATTGTTGACATACCGACAACATCGGCTCCCGTGGCTCTCAAAAATCTGTATTCAGCCCGGGTTTCAAGATTTGGTCCCGGTACAGCAATATAAACACCTTTCTGAACTTTTACTTTGTTTTCAATTGCAATTGATTCTGCCAGAGATATCAGTTCTTTGTTATATGCTTCACTCATATCCGGAAAACGAGGACCCAGATCATCCTCATTTCTTCCTATCAAAGGATTGTCACCAAGAAGGTTGATATGATCTGTCATCAGCATTATATCTCCGCGCCTGTATTGTGGATTCATCCCGCCGCATGCATTCGATACAAGGAGAGTCTGAACTCCAAGGAATTTCATTACCCTGACAGGATATGTAATCTGCTGCATAGTATAGCCCTCATAATAATGAAAGCGGCCCTGCATTGCAATCACATTCTTACCATTTATCTTACCGAATATCAATTTACCTTCATGTGATTCTACAGTTGACAGGGGAAAATGAGGCAGTTCAGAATATTTAATCTCATTTGATATTTTAATTTCCTTTACCAGACCGCCAAGACCTGTACCGAGAATAATCCCCACGGGATATGTTTCTTTTGTAATCTTCCTGATTATTTCAAGAGTCTCATTTATTTTGTTTGTAAGCTCACTCATATCATAAAATTTTATTTACTATATCATCAACGTCAATTTTAACTTTTTTAAGCTGTTCGGGTTTTTTCATTTCAGGGGCTTCTTCACCAGCTTCCCTGACTTTCAATTCAAACAGATGCGCCTGTGAATCCACCATTGCTTTTAATTTCGAAATTATCAGGTCACGTTCTTCTCTCAGTTTAATCACCGCATCCCTTATTTCATCTGCATTTTCGCGTGCTTTTTCAAGAATCTGGTTAGCTTTAATTTCAGCTTCCTTTACCATCAGGTTGGTCTGCTTCTTTGTTGATTCAATCGCCTTAGCCGATGAATCCTGAGCTTTGAGCAGTGTATCCTGTAAATTTTTTTCAATTCTTCTGAATTCAGCAAGATGAACATTTGCGTTTTCCAGCTCTTCCTTAATCGTTTCATTTTCTTTCTGAAGCTCATCAAAGTCATCGGCGAGCTTCTCAAGAAAGGCATGCACTTCTTCGGTATCATACCCTCTTAAGGATTTATTAAATTCCTGTCTCTTAATATTGATGGGGGAAACTTTCATGATTCCTTCCATTCTTTTGAGTCCGGCTGCTGCCTGACTCTTTCTCCAAAAATTGCCGAGCCTATTCTCAGCATTGTCGCGCCCTCTTCAATTGCTATCTCAAAATCAGAAGTCATACCCATTGATAATTCATTCACCTTAAATCCATTCGATTTCAAATCATCTCTTAATTTACGCAATTGTATGAAACTTTGCCTGATTATATTCCTATCTTCCGTAAACGGCGCAATTGTCATCAGACCAATCATTTCAACATTCGACAATTTATAACAATGATTGACAATGTCAATAAGTTCATCTTTATTTTCAATACCTGATTTTGATTCTTCATAAGAAGTTTTCACCTGGATAAGAATCTTCTGGATTTTATTAATTTTTGCAGCATACTTGTTTATTTCAGAAACAAGCTGAAGAGAATCCACCGAATGAATATAATCTGCAGCAGGTACAACAAATTTGACTTTATTACGCTGCAGGTGTCCGATAAAATGCCAGGTTATCTTGCCGCCAATCCCTTCATACTTGGCTGACAATTCCTGCGCCTTATTCTCACCGAAATCCCGGAGCCCTTCATCATAAGCTTTTTGTATTTCATCAACGCCGAAAGTCTTTGAAACAGCAATTAATTTTATCTCATTATAATCCCTGTTTACCTCACGGCATTTTTTTTCAATCTGTTCCTGCAGTAATTTTATATTTTCGGCAATCATGGCAAAATTAAGAGAGTGAATTTATCTTTTTTTTCAGGAAAAATCAACGTTAATCAGGCTATATCAACCCATTTCACATATATTATTCAGTGATATCCACAATAATTTTTGAGATATTAAAAAAGTTTTAATTTTACTTTGAATTTTATGGTTCAGGAATTTGATTTATGAAATTCTAAATATGGGGATTCCATTTTTTTCTGTTCTCACTTCGTGTCTATAATAAATCCTCTACAAATTTCCCTTATGTACTTCCGGTGTTTATCCATAATGAAAAAGATGACTCCTTTTCATCTTGAGTTATACTTGTGAACAATGCTTTCGGGTAAAATGTGGAAAGATAAAGAATGTCTGCCATTTTGTCATACTATTTCGGACTCCTTAGGAAAGTACTTCCAACATAGGTACAACAAGCATGCAACAAGCCTAAGACGCCTCATTTTGAAACACCCCAGAATTGAGATTTTTTCCTTCAAAAAAATACAAAGTCTGCCAAAATGGCAGTTGTTTTTTAAGAAGATAAAAGAAAAAAGTCCGTTAAAAATTACCCCCGTCAAAGGCGGAAAAAAAGATAAAAGTTAAGAATAGGATTTCAATTAGCTTCCTGCCTGTAGTTTGTCACTATAATTTCATTGATCGAATTTCTTTTACTCGCATCGGAATTGATGATTCGTTTAGCCGGGACCCGAACAATATTATATCCCCTGTACATTAAATCAAAAAAATTATCTGTGTTATCAGTATTTCTTGGATCGGAATTACATAACATTTGTTTAATACCCTTTTCATTTAATTCATTGAATAATGCAGCTAATTGTACCTGCTTCTTTTCTTTAAAATTATATTTGCTGTAAGCGGTAAAATTCGATGTTTTACTTAATGGCCTGTATGGCGGATCATAATAAACAAACGAATCATTTTTAATATTTTTCCTTATCTCCAAAAAATCTGCTCTTTTTATATTTGCTGATTGCAGGAGTTTGGAAACCTTTAACAAATTGCTTTCATCAAGTATTTTCGGGTTTTTGTATAATCCGATCGGAGAATTAAACTCACCTTTAGAATTAAAACGAAAAAGTCCATTGAAACATGTTTTATTTAGAAAGATAATTTGCGCCGCTCGCGATACCCAATTCTCACTATATTTTTTATAATCTATGTTAAACCTTTGTAAATTAAAATTGCGCCTTAATTCGTAATAATATTCCTCACGTTTTATGTTATTTAATTTTAAGTATTGTCTGCTGTATCTGTCCAGGAATTCTATTAATTTTTTTACATCATTTTGTACGACACGATAAGTTAAAATCAATTCCCCATTGATGTCATATAAATATGCGGATTCAATATTATAGTTTTGAGCAATATCAAAAAAAACTGCACCTCCACCAATAAATGGCTCATAATATGATTTTATTTTTCCCTCTTTTAATTCGGAAGGGTACAGAGATCTTAAAGCAGGTAAAAGCTGACTTTTCCCCCCTGCCCACTTAAGAAATGGTTTCGCGTCAAAGGTATTTTTTGAAAATAAATCTTTAACTTTTAATTGGCTTTCTTTATTTTGTGTCTTTTTATATGACATAATTAAAATTAATAATTATAGCTTTTGTTACAAAGCTGTGGTCCTCTTAAGCCTTTCCTACCTACCGGCAAAATTATCCCCTCGTAACGCACACTTTCCAAAATAATTGTAACTTTGAAGGTTGTTTTTTCAGAAGATGGGAGAATATAAATGAGCAACAAATTAATGGAAGCTATAATAGAAAAAGCTTCCAAACAAAAAAGAACTATAGTACTACCTGAATCTCATGATGACAGAGTAATAAAAGCTGCTGAGATACTGGTAAAAAATAAAATAGCCTCAGTTATTACACTTGGTAAGGAAGATACTGTATGGAAGAAAGCTCAGGAGCTTGGGGCCGATATTTCGGGAGTAAGGGTAATTGATCCTGAAAAATCAGATAAGCTGAGCGATTTTTCCAATATTTATTTTAACTTGCGGAAGAAAAAAGGAATTACCATCGAAGCTGCAAGAGATACAATGAAGCGAGATCTTTTTTTTGGGGCAATGATGGTGCGTGAAGGAATGGCCGATGGAAGTGTTTCCGGTTCAACTGCTTCTACAGCGGATGTACTCCGTGCAGGTATTCATTGTATCGGAATGCCTGAGGGAATTTCGACGGTTTCAAGTTTTTTCCTGATGATTCTGCCGGAAAGGACTTTCAGCTTTGCCGATTGCGCTGTTGTACCTGCACCTGATGTTGAACAGCTTGCGGATATTGCAATTACTACTGCAATAAATCATAAGAAGCTGACCGGAGAGGAACCTTATATTGCAATGCTCTCTTTTTCAACTAAAGGAAGCGCCGAACACGAATCTGTAGATAAAGTAATCCAGGCAACTGAGCTGGCAAAGAAGAAACATCCTGAACTGAATATCGACGGTGAGCTCCAGTTTGATGCCGCAATTATCGATGCAATCGGCAGGAAAAAAGCTCCCGGAAGTAAAGTTGCCGGAAGAGCAAATGTGTTAATTTTTCCCGACCTCAATGCAGGCAATATCGGTTATAAAATTGCCCAGCGACTTGGAAAAGCCGAGGCAGTTGGTCCTGTTATACAGGGACTAAAAAGACCATTCTTTGATTTGAGCCGCGGATGCAGCGTTGACGATATAGTGAATACTTCTGCTATTGCGGAATTAATGAGTTAGCTTCGACCTGTCCTGATGAGTTTACGAATCGGGATACGTCCCGACAGAATTAAAACAAAGGTCGGGACTACTCCCGCCCATATTTCAACTATGGCGGGACAGGTCAGTCAAGCAGGAGCAATTAAGAAGTCCTCAGTCCACATAGTCATCAGTCGGCAAAATGTTCAGTTGGCGCATTTAATTTTTTATTAAGGGCATAGGCTTTGATAGAATATATGAATTTTCGAATTTGCCCGACGGCAGACAGGTTCGCGAATGTTCGGATTGAATTCGCAAATTCGTTAATTCGTAATTTGATTGAAACAGAAAGTCTTTGCCAAAACGGCTCCGGACGTTACTTTAGAAATTTAATGTGATTCACAATATTATGAATTTACTTTTTGCAGCGGTTACTGTATTAATTTTTAATTTGCCCTTCGGCTACTGGAGGGCAAATGTTAAAAAATTTTCGCTGCAGTGGCTACTCGCCGTCCATTCTCCTGTCCCTTTTGTTATCGCTTTGAGACTATTATCAGGACTGGGATTCCAGCTTGTTACTTATCCGGTGCTTGTCGGAGCATTTTTTAGCGGACAGATAGCAGGAAAAATTATTTTCAATTACAGAAAAGAGAGAATGATTTTCCCCCTGACATCCTGCCTGATTTGTGATCTGTTTAGAAACTTGTCATAAAATAAAAGTATAATTTTTCTCCAGGTTGAAAATAATATAAGGAATGTATTATGAAACGAATTGCAGTGGTTCTGACCTCCATATTTTTAGTTTTAATAAATGCTGGTTTTTATTCGGGGGGAGATAAAATGAGCAATAATATAGGTGACATTACTGTTAAAGATATGAACGGTAAAGATGTGAACCTGGCAGATTATAAAGGCAAAGTTCTTCTCATAGTTAATGTTGCCAGTAAATGCGGAAATACTCCGCAATATGCGGGACTAGAAAGGATCTATGAAAAATATAAAGAACGGGGATTTGAAATTCTGGCTTTTCCCTGCAACCAGTTTGGTCAACAGGAACCGGGGACAAATGCAGAGATAAAGGAATTCTGTACATCAACTTACGGAGTTACTTTTCCTCTCTTCGATAAGATAGAAGTTAATGGACCTAACCGCTCCCCTCTCTATACAAAACTCACAAGTAATTCAAATACAGAGCAAGGCGACGTCAAATGGAATTTCGAAAAATTTTTAATTTCAAAAGATGGTGATGTCGTTGCAAGATTCAGAAGTAAGGTAACACCCGAAAGTGATGAGATGACTGCTGCAATCGAACACGAATTGGAAAAATAAAGTAGGCAGTTGCAGTATGCAGTAGGCAATTGCAAAAAACAGAAAGCAAAAAGGCAAGAAAGAAAGAGTCTTCAGTCCACTGGGATGTTAAACACTACTTCAATTGTCATTTCGACCGAAGGGAGAAATCTTTTTGCGATCCAAATTAGAGATTTCTCACCCGAAGACTCGCCTGCGCTAAACTTTATGATAAAGCAGGCAAGTTCGAAATGACAATTCTTAGTTAAGCAACGTAACTCACAATCCTCAATCGGCAAATCTTTCAATAAGCATACTAACCTTTAATTGGTCTGATTGCAATTTTTATTTCTCTGTTCACTCGTTAATTTTAAGAACTGCATTTGAAATATATGAGTGTCTTTTATTAGTTTTCACAAAAACAATTTAACAATTATGAAAACTCCTCTTATTTATAAATTCCTTAATGACGATGAACTGTTAAGGATTTCTAATAGAATCAAAGATGAAGAAAGAAAAACTGCGGGAGAAATCTGCGTAAGTATAAAAGAAAGTCGTTCATTTCGGCAAAGGAAAAAATCAGTAAAGAAACTGGCTGAAGAAGAATTTTTCAAATTGGGGATTGATAAAACGAGAGATAAAACAGGCATTTTGATTTTCTTCCTGCTCGAAGCAAGGCAATTTCAGATATTAGCCGATTCGGGGATAGACACGAAAGTGCCTGAAAAGACCTGGGATGAAATTAAAGACGAAATGCAGTCACAATTCAACGAAGGTAAGTTTTCAGAAGGAATAATTCACGGAATTAGCCGGGTCGGAAAGATCCTAAGCGAATTCTTCCCTGTAAAACCCGATGATACTAATGAGTTATCAAATAAAGTGGTGCTTGAATAACTGTATCGGATTCTATTTACTAATATTCCGGAAGGATTAATTTAATAAGAAAATGCTGTCATGGTTCGGATTTAAAAACTGATGCGGATCAGACAGCCTGGAAAATCAGCAGGCAAGGACAGGCAAACGGCTCCAATAGGCAAAAGGGAAATAGGCAGTTGCATAAGCAAAAAACAGAATTCATTTAGCAAAACTCAGACATCGGTCTTCATGAGTGAAGTCATCAGTCCAAAGTCCTCAGTCTGCAAGTCATTCAACGGGCATAATTCTTTTATACCAGGGATATCTGGAAATAAAATTAAAGATGACATCTTTTCACATATAAAACGATAATTGAAAGATGTCATCTTTTCAGTTTAAAAAATAGTTGCACAAAGAAATTTTTTTTTAGTATACAAAGGAAAAACAAAGATAAAAGTTTGCTGAAAGAATATTGGTATATCCCGCTGGGAGCGGGATCTTCGCTGCGCTTCGACAAAGTCGTCGCTGAAGCGACTCATCTTTAAGTACACAAGGAATGCCTCCTTTTGCGTCTTCTCGGTGGAATAGGTTAAGCTTTGCGTCATAAAGCCGATTATAAATAAT
>DATICR010000347.1:0-6860 GCA_035456745.1 Ignavibacteriaceae bacterium | reverse complement strand
TGCTTATTCCAAAATCAGGTCCCCCGAAAATAATCCAATTCCAGAAATAGCCGGTCTGCATTTCACTTAAAGTATATAAGTTAAGTGTTCCTGCTACCATAACGATAGTCAGAACGACAAGCATTGTAGGAATTTCATAACTGATTATCTGAGCAGCAGATCTCATAGCTCCCAGGAGAGAATATTTATTGTTGGATGCCCAACCTGCCATCAGAATGCCCGCAACAACCAATCCAGATACAGCAACAATGTAGAACAATCCCAAATCTATATTTGCTCCGATAAAGGCTCCCGAGAAAGGTATTGCTGCGAATACTGCATAACTTCCAGCAAACACAAGAACCGGCGCTATATTAAACATTGATTTATCACTATCCGCAGGAACGATATCTTCTTTCTGTACCAGCTTAATAATGTCTGCAACAGTCTGGAGAATTCCATGATAACCGACCCTCATTGGACCAAGTCTGTCCTGCATATGAGCAGAAACCTTTCTTTCCATGAGCACGGCAAATAATGCAAAAGGCAGAATAAAAATAAACAGTGGGAGAAGACTTTGAATGAATGCTGCTAAAGCTGCGCTTCCTGTCAAGCTATAGAGGTAATCGTAAATCATCTGTCCACCTCACCTAAAACGATATCAATACTACCGAGAATCGCAATTATATCAGCAATCATATGACCTTTACATAATTCATTCATTACACCGAGATGAACAAAAGATGGTCCTCTGACTTTTATTCTGAAAGGATTTACAGATCCATTGCTGATAATGAAATATCCTAATTCACCACGTGGATTCTCAACACGTGCATAAACCTGACCGACCGGTGGTTTAACTCTTTTGGGTATGGCAGACGAAACATCGCCTTCCGGTATTTGTTTAAGAGCCTGCTCTATTATTTTCAAACTTTCTTCCATTTCAAGGACACGCATATAATACCTGTCCCAACAATCTCCAATAGTTCCCATTAATCCTTTCCCCACGGGGATATCGAAATTGAATTTATGATAAATTGAATAAGGATCATCTTTTCTCAGATCCCATTTCATTCCGCTTGCCCGCAAATTTGGTCCGGATATTCCATAATTTATTGCTGTTTCCAGAGGAAGTACTCCGACATTCGCTGTACGATCTATGAAAATTCTGTTGCCGGTTAATAAATCATTTAATTCTTTTATCTTAGGTCTGAAATAAGGAATAAATTCTTTTGCAAGTCTTATAAATTCAGGATGAAGATCGTGGGAAACACCGCCTATCCAGATATAATTGTATAAAAGTCTGGCACCGCAGGTTAATTCAAAAAGGCTAAGAATTTTTTCACGGTCCCTGAAGCAGAAAAGGAAGGGAGTCATAGCTCCGATATCGGCACCATAAGTACCTAGTGCGACAAGGTGGGATGCAATTCTCTGAAATTCGGCCATTATTACACGAATATATTCTACTCTTTCGGGTACCTGGATCCCAAGAAGTTTCTCTACCGCCACTGCATAACCAAATTCATTGGACATAGATGCGAGATAGTCCATTCTGTCCGTATATGGAATAACCTGCGGATAAGTCATAGCTTCTGCATGTTTTTCAAAGCAGCGATGCAGATATCCGATATGAGGACGAACCTCCTTAATAATTTCACCTTCCAGTGTAAGTTCCAGTCTAAGGACACCGTGAGTTGAAGGGTGCTGAGGACCCATATTAAGAACCATCTCCTCAGTTCTCAATCCACTCTTATTTAAATCTTTTTTTTCTTCTACAAACATCATTTATTTAAATTCCGGTAATCAAATCATAAATAACAAATAAATAATGCGCTGTACTTATTTGTTTGTTTGCTATGTATATTATTAATAAGGAACTTTCATTCCCTGATAAAATTCAGGATTTTTATAATCTTTCCTTAACGGATGCCCTGCTTCCCAATCATAGGGCATCAGGATTCTTCTTAAGTCAGGATGATTCCGGAAGAAAAATCCAAATAAATCGTAAGCTTCTCTTTCATGCCAATCAGCGCATTTCCATACTTCAGAAACTGATTCAAGAAATGGCTCCTCCCTGGGGACAGAAACTTTAAGTGTAACCTTATGTCGTATTGAAGTTGATTCTAGATGGTAGAATATGCTTAAAGTTCCGCCTACAATAGTAAAATTTCCATCCTCATCAGTTTTTTTCTCTCCATTTTCATCATCTACTCCGGAAAGATTCATGAGATTGTCGAATTGGAGTTCTTCGTTATCCCTCAAGTAGAGGCAGATATTCTTTATATCATTTGGCGACACTGAAAAATAATCTTCAACTGGCTGCCCAGTAACAAGACTATTTACTGAATCACCGAACTTTATTTTTAAGTGTTCGAAAATTTCCTGTGTATTCTTCATGCTGATTTTTTAACAATAGATTCGTTGCGGATTTTTTCCTGAAGTTTTAATAAACCTTCCAATAAAGCTTCAGGGCGGGGAGGACATCCCGGGACGTAAACATCTACCGGTATTACCCTGTCGACTCCTTTTAAAACATGATAGCCATGCTCCCAGTAAGGACCGCCGCAGTTTGAGCAGCTTCCCATTGAGATCACATATTTGGGTTCCGGCATTTGTTCATACAATCTTTTTACGCGAAGAGCCATTTTAAGAGTTACAGTTCCGGAAATAATAATAACATCTGATTGACGGGGTGAGGGACGGGGAATAACACCGAACCTGTCGAAATCATAATGCGAAGCTGAAGTAGCCATCATTTCGATTGCACAGCAAGCTAAACCAAATCCAACCTGCCATACAGAAGATAGGCGGGCCCAGTTCAACAAATCTTCAACTTTTGTTACAACTATATTTCCGTCATTAAATTGTTTATCGAGTAGTCCCATTATCTTATATATAATTATTTGAAAACTTCTTCCGTTACCATTACCTGTTCAGGCTCAACATTCTTCTTTAATACGGGGGGAACCGGTTTTGGACGTGCCCATTCAAGATCACCTTTGCGCCATTCATACGCCATTCCCAGTCCGAGCAACAGCAGGAATATTGCCCCGACAATAAATCCGGCCATACCGAATTGTTTGTACACCAGAGACCAGGGAACAAGTAAAACGACTTCCACATCAAAGATGAGGAAAATCAGAGCAACTACATAAAATCTGATATTGAACTTAACCCAGGGAGAACCTTCAATATTTTCGCCACACTCATAAGTCATAAGTTTCTCTTTTGTAGGTTTTGCGGGGCGTATCAATTTGGATGCAAATACGGCTACGATAACGAAGAGGATTGCGGTGAGTATGAAAACAAATATTTTACCAAATTCAGTTATCATAAAATTTAAATTTTTGGGTCAAAATTAACACTACAGGTAAGTAATGTCAATAAATTCAACAGTAATAATTTTGCCATCTGAGGGTAGCAAATATTTTAATGCTGCAACATTTTCAATATATATGCCATTTGAGTTAAGGTGAGTAAAAAGCCGAAAAAAGTTAATAATTCAACAAATATTATCAAAATTAAGATTATGTTAATTTTTTCTTTTCTCAATTGGGAGAAAGAGAAATATTCGAAGCTCCATTGTAAAAAAAGTATATTCCAATCTATATTGTTTTAAAATTGTTAATAAATTCAATATCAATAAATACCTATTTAAAATTGGAACCGGAATGTTATTTTTAATAATCCTTTAGAATACTAATCATCAATCAGGAATAATCTTATACAAATCACTATTGATTAAATGGAGATAAAATTTATTTTAGAAAGTCGGATTTAATTTAAAAAAATTTTGTTGTACACATCTAAAATTTAACGGGGAACCTGCCATTTTGGCAGACTTTATTTTTAATATTTTAACCTGACCTTCCGCCATGGGTACAACAAGCATGTAACAAGCCTAAAAACACCCATGTTCAAAGAGCAAAAAAATGATATTTTTTTGGGTGAGAAATAAAGAAAAATATGCCAAAATGGCAGACAATTTTTCATTAAAAATTGCCATCTTAATCTGACTAAAATTTTGCCTGAGAATTTCGGATAATTCATTAAGCTGACAATTCAAATATTAACTTTTAAATCCAAGACAAATTCAATAGCAATTTATATTAATTGATTATAAACTCAGCAAAGGGTATATTTTCGCCATAAAAATTTTGAATTCGTATTTATTATAGTTCAGTCTGGGTATGAAAATTCTTTCCGGTAAACAATCCCTGAAAAATTATTAATGGAATTAGAAAAAATATTGGCTAAATTTATAACGACTGATGAATTTAAATAAACAATACATAGTACAATGCATTTCTAATGCTGCAAACAGCCTTCGGTTAAGTACCCAGAAAATTGAAGTCGTTGCATTATTAAGGGAATTTATTTCCAATTCAGAAAATCTGGAATCCGATATAAAAAAAATGAAAACTATTACTCAGTTTTCGACTTTCGCTATCCGACTATATGAGATCTATAATTTTCTTCTAGGTCCTGTTGAGATGAACAAACTTTCCGAAAAATTCAAAGAGCATAGTCAGTATCTCATTAAAGATTTGAATCATACGCTGGATATGGTTAATCCTATAACTTTCAAAGAGGCGATGGATAAAATATATCCTGAGAGTGAGATGGAACAGGATGAAATTATAAAAATTGATTTATCCAGAAGAAAGGTTGAAAATATTTCATTTGAAGATACCGAAAGAGAAAAGTTAAAAGAAAAAATTATAATGGATGAAGAAAAGGATGAAGATCCCTTCTTCCAGAATTATGAATCAAACATTCTCAATCCGATAAAACCCCTTGACTCAATCTTAAAGAATCTTTCTGAAGGGGGAGTAGATGAAAAAGAGATAATCGGTTTTGCCGATAAACTTCAGCGTAATGCAGAAATTTCCGATATGGCCGGTTTTGAAATAGTTGCGAATATGCATAAGATTGTGGCCAGGGCATTAAGATTAATAAAATGCGGAGAATTAAAACCAGATAAGCATGTAATTGAATCAATGAGATCCTGTTTGATAGTTATTGTTGCTGTGGTAAGGGGGAAGGAAGTTGACATTACAAATTATTTAAACAGGGCAGAAGAATTCGGAGACAGTATAGAGACTTTAAAAATTAAGGAAGATGCATAAATGAATCTTTACGCAGTAATTATGGCTGGAGGAATTGGCGCAAGATTTTGGCCCAGAAGTAAAGTTAAATCACCTAAACAACTGCTAAATATATTTGGTAAAAAGACGATGATCCAGGAGACGGTATCCCGACTTGATGGTATTGTTGAACAAAAGAATATTTATGTTATAACTAATAAAGTTCAGAGGGATGAAATTATCAAGCAGCTTCCCTATTTACCCGTTGAAAATATTATTGATGAACCCTTCGGAAGAAATACTGCTGCATGCATCGGACTTGCTTCTATCATAATAAAATCAAGAATTGAAAATGCTGTTACAATAATTTTACCTGCTGATCATATAATAAAGGATACCGGGGAATTTCACACTACTGTAAGGCAAGCCGCCGAATTTGCCGATAAATCAGGAGGGCTTGTAACTATAGGTATTAAGCCTTCAAGACCTGAGACAGGTTACGGTTACATTCAGATCGAGGAAAATGAAGTGACAGATAATGTTCATAAGGTATATACCTTTGCCGAAAAGCCTAATTATGCTACCGCAGTAAGGTTTCTTGAAAGTGGTGATTTTTATTGGAACAGTGGTATGTTTATCTGGCGGGTTGATACAATTTTGAACGAAATAGAAAAATATATGCCTGACTTATTTGAAGGGCTTAATGAAGTAATTCCATTTCTTCATTCTCCTGAATTTAATCAGAAACTAGCTAATGTTTACGGCAAACTCAGAAACATTTCTATTGATTACGGAATTATGGAAAAATCACGGAATGTTTATTTAACCAAAGGTGAATTTTCCTGGAGTGATGTTGGCAGCTGGGAGGAAGTTTACCAGTTATCCGATAAGGACGAAAACGGAAATGCGATCGTAGGGAATGTATTTACAGAAATGACAGTTGACTCATATATATATTCTCCGGAAAAATTTGTATCTGTAATTGGAGTTGACAACCTTATTATAATAAATTCGGAAGATGCTCTGCTTGTTTGCAGGAGAGACCAAAGTCAGGAAGTAAAAAAGATAGTTGATCATCTTAAAATAAACAAACTCACTGAATATTTATAAGACAGAAAGACTCTCCCATTTTATATAGTCTTCTTTTATGAAAAAATTATTTACTGAAAGAGATATCTATAATGCAGCGGGGGAGGATAAAATTATTCTTATCAGTAAAGATGATATTCTCACTCCGTCAGCAAAAGATAAAATAAAAGAGCTTGGGTTAAAAATTGTAGATAAAGATGAAGCCGAGAAAATTTCCGGAATCGAGAATCTTTCAAAAACATTTCGTGTTAATAAAGCTGCCTTAGGAAGCGATCATACCGGATTCAGAATTAAAAATATTCTCAGTAAAATTTTGGTCGAAAAAGGTATTGGGGTTATTGATGTGGGAACATACGATGAAAAATCATGTGATTACCCTGATTTTGCCCATGCTGTTGCAAAAAAAGTTCAGTCGAAAGAAGCAGATTTTGGTATCCTGATTGACGCGACAGGCATTCCATCAGCAATAACTGCGAATAAATTAAAAGGAATACGGGCGGCAACTTGTTACAATGAATTTTCAGCCCGGAGTGCACGCGAACATAATGATGCTAATATTATAGTTATTGGTGCAAAAACAATTGGTGAGGAAACCATCATATCTGTCCTTGATGTCTGGTTAAATACCCGATTTGGAGGAGGAAGACATCAAAAACGACTGGATAAAATAACTGCAATTGAAGATAAGAATTAATATATCCCTTC
>DATICR010000346.1:0-3842 GCA_035456745.1 Ignavibacteriaceae bacterium | reverse complement strand
GTTCTTTGTGCAACTTTTCTTCAAACTGAAAAGATGACATCTTTAAATTACCGTTCTCAATCTGAAAAGAAGTCATCTTTAATTTTATTTCCAGATATCCCTGGTATTAAAGAATTCCGCCCATTGAATCACAATTCCTCTCCGTTTTCCATTTACCAATAAACAGACAACATTACTAATAAAAAGATTTACCTCCCATTCGTCAATAGCGTCTGTTGCACAACAGGAATTGCTATTTGGAGCGGGGAAATTAGTTAATTTTTTCGGTTAAGACATTGTATCGGAACCTCGTAGAGGTTCAATTATTGTAGAATCTACAATAGTCAACTGTCCCCGACCCTTGTAGAGGGTCAATAATTATTATTAATGGCTTACTAAATGACAAATAATATAATTGTGCAACACACCCAATTGTCATTTGTCATTCCTGACACGGCTTCGCCGCGTCACTCACAAGTTTTTGAATGGCCGGCAGTTAAACTGAAATTGTTTTATTAACTGACTGCTTATATGTTTGAGCTAAGACCGCTTAGAAATGCGTATCCTCAGCTTCTTTATTAAAAATTTGTACTGTATCTATTAGTTTTTCTATATTCAGAAGCTGAAGGCTTCTGCCTTCAATCTCAAGGAAGCCTTCAGAAAAATTATTGCCCACAAATTTGTCCGGAAGATCTGTTTCGGGATTAAACTTTACCGAAGTGGTTATGTATTTGGGATCAAGAGCAAACACTTCCTTTATTTTCTCAACCAGAAGACCGAAATGTTCGTTGTGGTTTTCAATTATAATGACTCTTGAATCCTTTTTTTCAATCCTGCCTGATCCTCTTTGCTTCAATAATTCTTTAAGGTTAATCAGCGGAACAGTGCCGTTTTTCAATGTGATTATTGAATAACCTTGATTGTCTTCCCCGCAATTGTTAATTATTTCAAAGGGAGGTCGAAGCATAGAGGCTACGATTGAATAATTTAAGCAATATTCCCTTCCGGAAATCTCAAAGATGAGTAATCCTGTAAAACTCTCAATTACATTATATTTTGGATGCATAAAAATCCCTCAGTATGCAGAGGGAAAACATCCAATTTGAATGCCAGGGGCAATTAGTGGGAAGGTGTATGATTTTTAAGGGAAGGTGTGTGTGGGGAGTTAAAGATTCTTTAAATAAGATAAATTAACTTTAACAATTAAATGGAACGCAGATTTTTATGATTGATTATGATTTTCGCTGATAAAGTTGCACAAAGGACGCAAAGGAATCACAAAGAGCACAATGAAACTATTTCACAAAGGAAACACAAAGTTCTCAACGAAATTACTTTTTTTAAGAGAGCTTAAATTTTTTAGGTATTTTAAGGAACGCAAAGTCATCGCTAAAGCGATTTATAATAAAGTACACAAAGAAAAAATCCTAGTTCTTTATAAATACTTTGACTAATTTTGTGAAACTTTTTATAAAGGGAGAAAGGGAAATGTCAGAAAATCAAATCAGTAAAATAATTCTTGATTGCGCATTCAAAATTCATAATACCCTGGGACCGGGGTTATTAGAAAGTGTTTACAAGGAATGCCTGGCATATGAATTAAATAAGAATGGGTTAGAAGTCGAATTAGAAAAACCTGTACCGCTTGTATATGAGAATATTAAATTAGACTGTGGATACAGAATAGATTTACTTGTTGATAAAAAAGTAATCGTGGAATTGAAAGTTGTAGATGAATTCAATGAAGTTCATACAGCCCAGATTTTAACATATATGAGATTATCGGGATGCAAACTTGGGATGCTGCTGAATTTTAACACTAAATTATTGCGCAATGGAATAAAAAGATTAATTTTATAGAGTAATTATTTTGTGAACTTACCGACGAAGTCGGTCAATCTTAACGTTGTGTACTTAATGATTTTCTTTGTGAACTCAAAATTTTCTTTGTGTTGCTTTGTGTGAACTTAGTGTTCTTTGTGCAACTACGAATAATCATTTATCAATATTCATTCGTCAGTGGTCATTCTCAATAGTCATTATTCATTCGTCAATATTCATTTATTTCAGGAGAATCATTTTACGGGTTTGGGTGAAGGCGGAAGACTGGAGTCTGTATATGTAAATACCGCTGGGCAAGCCTGCAGCATTGAATTCAAGACTGTAGAATCCTGCGTCTTTTTCTCCATCCACCAGGACTGCAATCCTTTGACCGATTATGTTGTATACAGTTAGATTAATATAGCTTTGCTGCGGAACATTATATTGAATGGTAGTAGAGGGATTAAATGGATTCGGATAGTTCTGATTAAGTACATATGAAAATTGATTTACCTGAAATTTGCCGTCCCCGGAATAGGTAATGTTATCAAAATAGCCGCTATTCCAGGTAGTCGCATTATCCTCATCATAGACGTGCCAATATTTGTTATCAGGATCCCAGAAGATTACTTTATCCGAAATAACCTGATTGGATGTGAAATTTAAAACCACAAGGTCTGTCCAGGAATCCGGTCCTTGTTGAACTAAGGTACCATGGTTATCAGATTCCAGAACAATGTTAATCCATAGCTGGTTATTCTTTGCTTTGGTTACTTTTGCAGTGTCATAAAATCCAAGATTAAAATTAGTAAAGATGTAATCCGTTCCCATTACTGGTGAAGAAGGAAAGCTTAATAAAGTACTGTCAAAGTTAACTACGAAAGTGGCTCCCCCGAGTTTCCGGGATAATGTATCGGTATTTATCTGAAGCAGGACTTTAAAATTGTTTCCGTTGTTACCAATAACATTTACTCTCCCACTCAATACAGTTGCTGATGCTGTTGTCATGAACGAGAAACAAATTAATAAAATTAATACAGTATATTTTAATTTCATTTGAACCTCTGAGATTTTCTATTTCTGATCTTACTCTTAATCTTACTCTTATCAATCATTCAATCTTCCAATCTTCCAATCTTCCAATCTTCCATTTTGCATCGAATTTTATGGTACCTGTGTAACTTTACCTTTATTTGGTTTCCATTTCGCATTACTATCAACGATGTTAACTCCTCCATTCAGATCAAAATCTCCCTCTTTATATCCAATCGATCCATTTTCCTTTTTCCAGACTGTGTTATAATCAGCAGTATTAACTGACCCGTTTCCATTACCATCACCTGAATACATTCCGTATTTCCCATTATTTAATAATTTCATAGGCTGAGAACCATAAGCCTTATCCTGAGATGTAGTAAAATCATAAAGGGCTGGGAAATCAGATATTTCTACAGGATTTTTGCTCATAATCGAGAGATGGTTACGATGGCGAACCACAATATAGTAGGAACCGCTATTTACACCTGCAAAAGTCACTTTAATGTCCCCATTCAGGTCCACTACCATTCCATCGTTCCTTACAAAAGCTGCCCGTCGACTGACTACTGAAGAAGCTGCCGGGCTTGTACGGAGTTCTAAAAGGATCCAATCCACAATCTCAGGAGGAATGGAATCAACCGCTTCATTTCCGTTATAATTCCAGGGATTTTCATTATAGGGTTGAGTAAGCGGCACCAAAGCAAAACTATCAAGATCAGTTACCATGGTATTTCCATAATAAGGTCCTTCCAGAAAGATTTTTAGTTCACCTCTTGGAGAAGAAGGATTCTGATCTATGGTGGCAAAACTCCAGACGGGTCCGGTAGTTGAGGCACCTTGATTATCCTTTGCAACTATTTTCCAGTAGTACGTAGTACTGTTATTTAATTGTCCGGGATTAAAGCTTGCAGTTGATTGATTACTTGCGACCAATTGTGGATTGTTAGATGTACCGAAATAGACATCATAAGTCAGAGAATCGCCATTTGGATCGAAGCAAGACC
>DATICR010000345.1:0-3952 GCA_035456745.1 Ignavibacteriaceae bacterium | reverse complement strand
AGTCTATGCGCAATTTACTCCGGACGACAGGCAGCTGGCTGCGACCACTTTTACCAGAAATTTTGATAAAGTAACATGCAAAGAATATCTTACCTCTGACAATGATGAAAAAGTAATCGCAGGATTATTGAGTGTAAGTCATTCAGAAGACACAGCATTTGTCCGCTTAATTACGCTCTTACCCGTTGAAAAATTCGCAAGAGAAATTTGTTTTACACTCGGTCAACTTGGTCCCTGTTCAGGTTCCACTCAATATTTAGAAAAGCTTTTTCATCTGAAAGGAAATGATCCTTTAATAAATTATTATGCACTTATCGCCCTGGGAAAAACCGGTGATTCTACAGTTGCTAAAGAATTGATCAGTGAATATAACAGTGCAGATGACAAGTCAGGATTCAACGGTATTTCGCTAACTCTTTATTACTTATTCACGAATGGAAAAATCCAGGCCAATGATGCAAGGACCATTCTTGAGAAAGAACTTCAATCTTCCTCTTCAAGACAATTCGAGGCTGCATTCAGCCTATACAGAGTTGGTCCCTCCCCCGAAGAAAAAGAATTAATTGTCAACAAATTGAGGCAATTATTAAACGGGCGTATAGTAAGTGAAATTACCGAGAGGCCTATCCCCTATCTATTAGCCTGTCTGCGTAAACTCCAATATTTCCCGGATAATTATGATTTATTAGTCCAGCTAAAATCAATAAATGATTTCCAATCGCGCGTCGAAGCTATAAGATCTTCCGCTTATTACAAATTCAAAAACAGGACAGAGCTGGATAATTATCTCAGTTATTTAAGTGATGACAACAAAAATATTACACGTGAAGCTGCATCATCATTAAAAAATCTGAAATTGGATGAAGAGTTGAACAACTATCTTAAACTAAAGATGGAGGAGATGTTAAACAGCAGAGCCGAGATGGAGAAATACACCAAAGGGGAAATTCTGCTCAGCTACCTGGTGCTCTTCCCTGAAAATTTCAATGAAATGTTTGCCGGTTTTTCCAGAGGGGACATTGATGTTCTATACATTTATAAAGCCTGTGCTATATATAAGTCATCAGCAGAAGCTTTAAAATTTCTAAGCGAGAGTTACCTCAAAGAAGACCTGAAGGGGCGGTTAGCGATCCTGGAGTCAATATTAAACTTTAATCAAACAACGGATGAAACCAGCAGCATTTTATATTCAGCATTAAATTCAGAAGAACCGGCTTTAATATCTTCGGCTGCAGACGGAATCGATTCAACGTTCATTTCAGGCAATAAAGATTCTTTATCAACAATTATAAAACGTCAGACTGAAAGTAATTTAAATAATGCCGATTACATAGAAAGTCTAATCTCACTAGAAACCCTCGCCGGAAAAATTTCCGATGAACTTCAGAAATCAGTACTCAATCAACTGACCGGTTCACGACTTTACTCGATAAAGAAATTTGTAGTGACTTCAACCGGCAAATCCATCCATTCAATTTCAAGGGACATTGATAATTTCGATGAATTCTGGAAAAATGCTTTCGAATACAAGTGTGCAGAGATAATAACAGAGAAAGGTTCATTTACAATTTCATTTCTATCCGAATATGCGCCTATAACGGCAGGAAATTTCTGTTATTTAGCGAGCAGAGGTTTTTTCAACGGACAAATATTTCACAGAGTAGTACCGGGATTTGTAATCCAGGGAGGCGATCCCGGAGGTACCGGCTGGGGCGGACCAGGATACGAGATTACATCTGAATTTTCACCGGTGGAATACAATAATGGTATTGCAGGGATGGCGAGTGCCGGAAAAGACACCGAAGGTTCTCAATGGTTTATAACAACAGGCAGTTATCCACATTTAGACGGCAGGTACACAATTTTTGCCGAAGTATTGACGGGATCAGATGTAGTTGAAAAAATTACCCAGGATGACAAAATACTCAATATTAAACTTAACCGTTAGACAAAGCCTGATCATACTTAGCGATATGGGCAGGATCTATTTTCTTTAATTTTTCAAATATTGTTTTATCGGGATAACCTTTTAGCCGGTCTATTATTTCGCCATATTTCGCATCGAAGAACACCTTAACGAACACGCCAGTAAGATCGATTTTAGTTTTAAGGTTAACAAGAGCGTTTACAAGTTTAGCAATTTCCGCCTGTCCCTCTGTCTTATTTTTCGAATAAATATCTATCCCATAATAATATCCATAGATAGCTTCTCTGAACGGGCGATATTTTTCATTAAGGAGGTCATTTACCAGACCCGACCTACTATAGGAGCTACTATTTCTCTCCCAGCCTGTTTTAAAATTACTTGTAGCGCCAAGATTAACAATATCGGAGGCATCGGTAAAATAAACAGTACCGCCAAGTTCATCCCAGCTATCGGCATCAAAGCCAAGAATAATATAAGCATAATAATTCAGCAGCCCCGTTATAGGATCAAAAATAGACTGTCGGTTATTCAGAGGTTGTCCTTTCAGGTATTCAAAATTCCACGCATTATCATTTATACTAAGCATGAGAGAATTATCATTCGATTTATAGATTTGGCGCTGGCTTGTAACAACTATCTGGGCCTGATAATGAGTCTCATCCGAAGCTGATGTGACAAAAATGCTAAATGCGCAATTTATTTTAGGATACTCCCAGCTATCGTCGGTAAACCTTGTCTGGTTTATATAGTTTTCCACTGCGTCGCCAAAATCAGACAAACGATCCCGGCTTTCCACAGGAAGACTTTCCGAATTTAGAGTAACCGTACAATTAAGCTCCTGCGAATAAAGCAATGATGAGAGAGCAAAGAGAAAAGTTAATATTAGTTTCATTAGAAAATTCAAATTCTTTTTAAAAATAGTTGATTTAATATAGGAAATTCAATATAATCTAACAATCAAAAATGGAGAACTTCGGGGATGCCAAAGTTTTTACTAAGCTTCTTACTGTTTATTTATTTCTTTTCAACAAATTTTCCACAATATAATCCCGGTGCCAGACAAATTTCAATTGCAAATTCTGATGCTGGATTAGCTAACGATGTTTTCTCAGTTTTTAATAATATGTCAGGTCTTTCACAAATGAACTGGAGAGAAATCGGTCTTTATTATTCCCCGGCTCCTTTTGGTTTTTCAGAAATGGCTAATGGATTTATTGCTTACCATGAACCATTTTCTATTGGCTCTCTTGGTATAGGCGGAATGACTTATGGTTTTGAACTATATAGGGAAAGCAGATTCACTGCCGCTTTTTCTCATAATTTTGATAATAGTTTTTTTGCGGGAATTTCATTGAATTATCATAGTGTATCAATTAAAAAATATGGTAGTACTGGGGCAGTGTATGTGGATGTCGGCGGCCTTTATTATTTAACTTATTATATCCGATGGGGATTTTTTGTACAAAATATTAATCATGCAACATTTAAAGACTACAATGACCAGATTCCGATAATACTAAATACAGGTATAAGCATGGATATTCTGAACAATTTATCATTAAATGCTTCGGTTGAAAAAGACATTCGTTATAATGCGAGTATATCCGCAGGAATTGAATATGATATCATTAAATACTTTTCATTAAGATCAGGGTTTTCAAATGAACCTTCCAGGTATACTGCAGGGATTGGAATTCATTACTTTTTTTTCGATGTTGATTATGCGATTTTCACTCATTCTGATCTGGGCATGACTCATCAAGTGGGATTAATTATTAATTTTAGTTCAGATAAATCCAGAAGGGAAAAATTAAGGGAATATTTGGAGATAAATTAAAGGGGATGTTTAGAAAACTTACTGCAATCATTTTTATTTTTTCAATTTTAATAAGTTATGCTCAATCTGATTCACTCCGGATGGAAGCAGAACAGATAATTGATGATTTATTAGATGAGCCAGACGAAGAATTGGATAATTCTAATCTCTATGAAGAGATTGAATATTATATTAATCATCCTGTAAAT
>DATICR010000344.1:0-3143 GCA_035456745.1 Ignavibacteriaceae bacterium | reverse complement strand
AGAAATATTATAGATGAATTTTTAACTGCTTCTTTTAAATCGGTAGTGAATTTTAACCGGCCTACTTTGGTGTTTCTTTCAATCAGAATATTGAGTCCCGGTTCATAGATTGGGACGATGCCTTTTTTTAATTTTTTAACCTTTTCTGCATCATTATCTACGCAAATTACATTGTTACCGGTTTCTGCAAAACAGGTCCCGGATACCAGTCCTACGTAACCGGTGCCGACTATTGTTAAATTCAATGAATAACTCCTCTGTTAAATGCTTAAATTTCGTTATTTATATGGCTGTGACCCCTGCTGCTAATTTTGAATAATCATATGGTCTGAGTAAAATAATTTTAACACCAAGACAGTTATATTGTCTGATAACATTTTCTTCGATGTCATCAGCAATTAAACAGATAGGAATTCCCGCAGTTCTGTTTTCACCCTGAAGAAGTTCAGCAAACTTTAATCCATCCATCAGTTGAAGCTTATCATTCAGAATAATCATTGATGGTATTTTTTCTTTAATCGCATCAATAGCTTCAAAACCGTTGGAGCATTCTCTTATTAAACAGGATGGTTTTAATTCATCAATTATTTTCCTTATTTCAACAGTTGTTTCCTTGTTTATTCCAACCATCAGAAAATTTTCTTTGAATAACGGGAATGTGAAATGAAATTCGGAACCGGCATCTGCCTCAGAAAAGAACCATATGTCACCGCCATGTTTTTCAATTATCTCCCTGCATAAAACCAATCCTAATCCCGTACCTTTTTCACCACTTGTTCCCTGAGTTGAAAATATTTTATTGATCTGGAACAGCTTATGTTTGTTCGATTCAGAAATTCCCTTCCCTTTATCCCTTACTATAAACTCCACAAATTTATCGTTGAAGGGAGATGATTTAATATCTATACTTTTATTTTCACCGGAGTACTTAATTGCATTTTCAAGAAGGTTTAATATTACTTTACTGAACATCATCTCATCAGCTTCAATATAAAGTGCTTCAGGAATGTAAACTCTAATCTCAAGGTTCTTTCTTATTGCTTCGCCTGTTAATGCGGAAACAGAGTTGTATACTGCATTCCTGGTAACAACCTTCACCAAATCAAGATGAATTCTTCCTGTTCTTAAGCGCGACCAGTCAAGCAAATTATTTACAAGCTTCAGTTGTTTCTGTGAAGAAGTGTGTATGAGATTGAGATATTCATTTTTTTCGGATTCAGGGAGATTGGGTTCATTCACGAGAATTTCAGCAAATCCGAGTATACTCGTAAAAGGAGATCTTAAATCATGAGAGAGAATAGCGATAAAATCATCTTTGGAATAATTCATTTCTTCAAGCTTGCGGATTTCCTCCCGGAGGATGAACTCGGTTTTCTTTAGATCGGAAATATTCCTGACTATTCCGTAAGCATTTTTTAATTTGCCGGCCGTTGTTCTTTCGGCTTTAACAGATTCCCTCACCCAGACTATATCATTTACTTTGTTGGTGATCCTGTAATCGATTATATAAGAATTTAAGGAGAGATTATCCAGAAGCTCGTTAAATTTTGAGCGGACGATCTTGCGGTCATCTTCGAAGACAATGTTATTCCATTTACCTCTTAACCCCCTCAATTCTTCCGATTCAAAACCTGTAAAATTAAGTATATTTTCAGAATAGTTTATTTCTTCGGTATCATTCTCACAACTCAATAGCCATGTGAATTGATCTTCAAATTCGCTGTATCCTCCGGAAAAATATTCAACCGGGAATTGTTGTTCGGAATTATTATTCAAGTTTAATGTTTATGATTGTAAATAAAAGTTGTAAAATTAGTTCTGAAAAATCCGGTAGGAAATATAAAAAATTATCTTTCTATGAGAAACATTAAAATGTGTAAGTAAGTCAGGTCGAGTTTGTATGGGTTTTCAGTCAGTAGTTTTCAATTCTAATTTAATGCCAATTAACAAAATAATTTTAAGTTACTGATTGTCATACTTGCCGCTTAGGATTTCGGCTGCGAACTTTTCCAAATTAATTTTTCTGCTGAACAAACGCTAAATATTTACAACTTTTGCAAAGGTTCTTTTTATTCCTTTATGATATTTAACTTTAGGATAACCCATGATCACGAAGATGCCCTGCTTATTTTTGGGATTTATTTTATACTTCTTTTTTAATACTTCAGCACGCTTTCCTTTAAGAAAAGGATGAATACTGCCGATCATACATGTCCCCAGTCCAAGTGTTTCCGCCGCAAGCATAGCATACGTCGCAGGGATATATGGATCAGCAGGATCCGCATAAGGTGAACCGTAGAAATACATAGCTAAAGGAGCATTATAGAGCAGCCAGTCTTCTCCTTTTTTATTTCTTTCAACCAGGAAATTTATCAATGGGATAAGAAAAGATTTAAACATTTCATAATCTTCTTTAGAAATAAATGGTTTCCAGAAAGGCATTGACCACCTTGAGAACATCCATTTTATACTTTCAAGATAATTAAGAAAATCTGTAGAGAAAGCCTTGACTTTTTCTTTTCCATTAAAAATGACCACCTCTACGTCGGAGGGTGGAATACCCATTGGAGACGTTGAAGCAGCAAGCATAATTTTATCAATTATTTCCTGTTCAATTTCTTTATTCTTAAAATCCCTTGTACTTCTGCGTTTAAACATAAGGGAATAAAGTCCTTTGTAATCGGCTGCTGTTTTAAATTCCGTTAATGGTACAAAATCATCCATAACAATGGTACGGCCGTCAATTTCAATACAATCTTCGGGACAAACAGCAACACACTGGGCGCAGCCCACACAACCGAAGACAGGATTTACATCAATTTGTATTTTCCCATTCTTCATTGTCAGTGTAAGATCTTTACAGACTACAGAACAGAGCCCGCAATCGCTGCATTGACTGAAGTCAATTTTTACTCTGGCTTTTTCACTGGTTCGGCTTGTTTTAATAGACATTTCCTCTCCCCGGAATATAATTTACTTCCCACAATTTTATTTATGTCAAGTTATTTTTAAATAACTTAAAAGTCAAAGAAAAAAACAAAATCAGACAATCTTAATTCTCAATCAGAAACCGCAGGCTAAAACATTTTAGAATGCATTTTCTTTTCGACGAAAACCCTTGCAACATCATAGATTAAAGAGGG
>DATICR010000343.1:0-2024 GCA_035456745.1 Ignavibacteriaceae bacterium | reverse complement strand
TGCAGTAGTAATAAACATTACCTGTGAAAGGTCATAATCAACCTCAAGATAATGATCATTGAATACATTATTCTGTTCCGGATCCAAAACTTCGAGCATTGCAGACGAAGGATCACCGCGAAAATCCATACTCATCTTATCAATTTCATCGAGCAGCATAACAGGATTTATGGTTCCGGCTTTTTTCATGGATTGAATTATTTTACCAGGCATTGAGCCGATATACGTTCTTCTGTGCCCCCTGATCTCAGCTTCATCCCTGACACCGCCAAGACTAATCCTGACAAATTTTCTTCCGATAGCTCTGGCGATAGATTTACCAAGTGAAGTCTTACCGACACCGGGAGGACCGACGAAGCAAAGAATCTGTCCTCTCATTTGTTTAACAAGATTAAGAACAGCTATATGTTCAATGATTCTTTCTTTAGGTTTCTCAAGGGCGAAATGATCTTCGTCCAGAATTTTTCTCACGTGATGAATGTTGAGGTTATCCTTTGTTCGTTTAGACCAGGGGACTTCTGTAAGCCATTCGAGATAATTCCGGATTACCGTAGATTCAGGAGACATCGAAGGTGTTTTTTTCAACTTGTTTAATTCTTCAAGGGCCTTACTTTCAGCTTCATCTGTCATCTTTGCTTTTTTAATCTGTTCTCTAAGCTTTACTATTTCAGGTGAAGTATCCTCATCCTCTCCGAGCTCATCCTGAAGTATTTTTATCTGTTCCTGGATAATGAATTTGCGCTGTGTTTTGGCAATATTTTCCTGAACTTTATTATCAATTTCCTTTTCAATTTTCAGAATATCAATTTCAGAGTTCAGAATTTTTATTACTTCATAAAATTGTTCTTTTAGAGTGAACTTTTGAAGTATTGTCTGTTTAACTTCCATGCTCTGGTTTATATTTGCCGCCACATAGAACAATTTCCTGTCCTGCTCTTCAATATTTTCAAATGCAGTTACAGTTTCGTTTGGAATATTCCGGCTTATCTTTACATATTCCTTAAACAACTGTGACATCTGGCGAACCATTGCGTTCATTTCATGGTCATTTTCAATTGCCGGAACAATAACCTCTATTTTTGCCTCAAAGAAATTATTATTATTTGTAAAACCAGTAATTCTACCCTGGAGCAGACCATCGACAAGTATCTTCATCAGTCCATTGGGAAGCTTCAGAATCTGAACAATCTTTGCAATCGTTCCTTCCCGGTATATATCTTCTTTTTTGGGATCTTCTATATTAGATTTTTTTTGCGTTGCAAGAAATATATACTTGGTATTATCAAGCGCATAGTTTGCAGCCTTAATCGATTGCTCTCTTCCAACCAGAACAGGGAAAATCATATAAGGAAAAATCACTATATCCCGTAATGGCAATACCGGCAGGATTTCCGGCATATGGTCTACTATAGAATTCCCTACTGTCTCAGAAATTTCGATCTCCTCTAATTTCTTCAAATTTTTTTAGCTCCTTCTTTATTCTAATATAATCAAGCAAAGATACCAAAATCAATTTGGGCTATCAAGGAAGTAAAAATAACATATTACCATCTTAGCATTATTAAAATTCCTCAAATTGCCAAAAAAATTATTTATTTACTATTTGCGTAATGTTGCATAGAAAACAGGAAAGCGCTGATAAGATGACTGAATGGTTGAATGGATGAATGTGACTATGGCAGGATTGTGAAAATCTCAGGTTTTGGTTTTTGTTATTTATATTTGCAGTTCAATAAAGAAAAGTAAAAAATGATTCAGGATATAATAAATATTTCTCACGAAGCAGGTGAGATTGTAAGAAATGGCTTTGGCAGGAATTTAACCATTGAGTTCAAGACGGGTGAATCAAATCTGGTTACTGATATCGATAAAGCTTCAGAAAAGTATATAAAAGAATTTATTCAAAAGAAATATCCTTCTCACAGCATTCTTGCAGAGGAAAGCGGCGAATTAAAAAATCAATCTGAATTTTTGTGGGTGATCGATCCTCTTGACGGTACAACGAATTTCGCTCATGGACTTCC